>NZ_JBHJRC010000169.1:0-18043 GCF_042261735.1 Kitasatospora sp. NPDC056327
GTTCCCGGCCGTCGGCCGGGAACGGGGCCCGCAGCGGCAAGCCCGTGGCTAGACCAGGTCGACCAGGTCCGCGATCGAGTCGACCACCCGGGTCGGCCGGTAGGGGAACCGCTCGACGTCGGCGGCGGCGGTGAGGCCGGTGAGCACCAGGATGGTCTCCATGCCGGCCTCCATGCCGGCCACGATGTCGGTGTCCATCCGGTCGCCGATCATCACGGCGCTCTCCGAGTGGGCACCGGCCGTGTTGAGCGCCTCGCGCATCATCAGCGGGTTGGGCTTGCCGACGAAGTACGGCTCCACGCCGGTCGCCTTGGTGATCAGCGCGGCCACCGAACCGGTGGCCGGCAGCACGCCCTCGGTGGACGGGCCGGTCTCGTCCGGGTTGGTGCAGATGAACCGGGCGCCCTGGTTGATCAGGCGGATCGCCTTGGTGAGCGCCTCGAAGCTGTAGGTGCGGGTCTCGCCCAGCACGACGAAGTCGGGGTCGCTGTCGGTCAGCACGTAGCCGACGTCGTGCATGGCCGTGGTGAGGCCGGCCTCGCCGATCACGTAGGCGGTGCCGCCCGGGCGCTGGGTGCCGAGGAACTTCGCGGTGGCCAGGGCGGAGGTCCAGATGTTCTCGGCCGGGATGTCGAGTCCCATCCGGGAGAGCCGGGCCTGGAGGTCGCGCTGGGTGTAGATCGAGTTGTTGGTCAGCACCAGGAACGGCTTGCCGGACTCCCGGAGCCTGCGGATGAACTCGTCGGCCCCCGGGATCGGGGTGCCCTCGTGGATGAGGACCCCGTCCATGTCGGTCAGCCAGGACTCGATGGGCTTGCGCTCTGCCACGTAGGTGTCTCCTCGGTCTTGCAATGGTTCGAACGGTCCCGCACATCACTCCGGACCGGACACCCTCGGCCGGCCGGGCGCCCTCGGCTGCCCCAACACCGCCCAGCGTAGTCGTCCGTCTGTTCGCTCCACAGTGTCCACCTGCAGAATCCTTCGGAAGGCGAGCGCGGCCACCGCCCGAACCGGAGGCCCGCCGGCCTGCCCGGACGGCCGCCGCCGGCCGGGGCGCCGCGTGACGGGTCCTCCTCAACGGCTCCTTAAGCCGCCCCTAACCGCAGCGATGACCCCTCGGTGATCCGGCCGCGCGCGGTTAACGTGAACGCCACCCGGCGGCCGTCGCCCGACGACCGCCGCCCGGTCTGCCGCCGCCGCGTCCCCCACCGCGGCGGCGGCACCCCCCGCCCCACCGGGACCCGGACGCCGCGGCGCCGGAACCGGGGCCCGCCGGGCGCACCGTGGTTGAGTGGGCCGCATGACGACCTCCGCGCACCCCGCCCCGGCCGGCACGGCCACCCCGCCCGGCAACCGTCCGCCCTTCCGCGTCGGTCTGATCGGCTACGGCCTGGCCGGCTCCGCGTTCCACGCCCCGCTGATCGCCACCACCCCCGGTCTCCGGCTGGACGCGGTGGTCACCGCCAACCCGGAGCGCCGGGCCCAGCTGGCGCGGGAGCACCCCGGGGCCCGTGCCGTCGACACCCCCGGGCAGCTGCTCGCCGACCCCGGGGCCCTCGACCTGGTCGTCATCGCCTCGCCCAACCGCACCCACGCGCCGCTCGCCCGTGCCGCGCTCGGGGCCGGGCTGGCCACCGTGGTGGACAAGCCGCTGGCCGGCACCGCCGCCGAGGCGCTCGACCTGTGCGAGCTCGCCGAGTCGCGCGGCACCCTGCTCACCGTGTTCCAGAACCGCCGCTGGGACGGCGACTTCCTCACCGCCGCCCGGCTGGTCCGTGAGGGCGCGCTCGGCCGGGTGCACCGCTTCGAGTCCCGCTTCGAGCGGTTCCGGCCCAAGCCCAAGGCCGGCTGGCGCGAACTCGCCGACCCGGCCGAGGTCGGCGGCACGCTGTACGACCTCGGCAGCCACCTCGTCGACCAGGCGCTGACGCTCTTCGGGCCGGTCGAGACGGTGTACGCCGAGATCGACGTGCGGCGCGACGGCGCGGTGGTCGACGACGACGCCTTCCTCGCCCTCACCCACGCCAACGGCACCCGTTCCCACCTGTGGACCAGCGCCCTCGCCCCGCTCGCCGGCCCCCGGCTGCGGGTCCTCGGTGACAGCGCCGGGTACGTCAAGCCCGGCATGGACCCGCAGGAGGCCGCGCTCCGGACCGGTCTGCGCCCCGACGGCACCCTCCCCTGGGGCGCCGACGACCCCGCCCGGTACGGCACCCTGGGCACGGACGGGTCCACGACCCCGCTGCCCACCGACCCCGGCGACTACCCGGCCTTCTACGCGGGGGTCGCCGCCGCCCTGGCCGTCCCCGGCACACCGCCCCCGGTGGATCCGCGCGACGCCGTCGCCACCCTCGCCGTGCTGGAGGCCGCCCGTGCCTCCGACGCCACCGGCACCACCGTCCGGCCGGACCCGGCCGGACGGGGCTGAGCCGCGGGCCCGGGAGTGGGGGCGGGGCGGAGCACCCGGCCCGCCCCGCCCCGGGCCGGCCGCTCTACCGGCGGCGTTCCCACAGCTGGTTGGCACCGCCGTTGGACCACCACAGCTGCGCGGGCGCGCCCTGGGCTCCGCTGAAGCCGCCGATCTCCAGGACGAGACCGTCGTACCCGGCACCGATGACGGTGTTCTCGGCCTCCGGGCCGTACGGTTCCGGGATCGACCAGAGCGTGTCCTGAGCGCAGGAGAGCTGGATCAGCTCGGTCCCGCCCCACGGGCTCCGCCCGCCCACGGGCGGCCAGTGGAGACACTTGCCGCTGTGGACGTTGACCATCTTCCAGAAACTGCGTTCGACGTCGTTGCGGCCCACCAGCTTCCACTTCTGGTTGTTCCCGCCCGTGCAGTCCCACTGCCGGACCGGTGCCCACTCGTCCAGCCGCCAGTCCGCCACCTCCAGGCACTTCCCGCTGCTGCGGTTGACGTACTGGTACGGGCCCCAGGTCGCCGGCGGATCGCCCGACCCCATCACCGCCGCCGACGCGGCAGCCGTCTGACCGCTGAGCACCAGCATCGCGCCGGCCGCCACCGCGCCCGCGCGCACCGCCGCCCGTCTCCTCGGACGGAACGTCATGTCCCCACCCCTCGCCCGTGGGACGGCCGGACAGCACGCATCGTGCGCCCCGGCGCCCGCCCCACTCCGCCGTGGCGAGTCGATGATGACAGCTCCACCAATCCTTCACAAGGTGCGCACAAATCTCCCGGGTCGGCGGGCCACCGGGTTCACCGGACCCGCCGTCCTGCCAGAGCCCTCAGACGCCGATGACCTCGACGGCCGGGCCGAGCCCCTTGAAGTCGGCGAGGTTGCGCGTGTAGAGCGGCAGCGCGTGCGCGGAGGCGATCGCGGCGATCATCAGATCGATCCGGCGCGGACGCGGCTGCCGGCCGGCGGCGATGGTCAGGGTCACCAGGGTCCCGTAGCGGGCGGCGGCGGCCGCGTCGAAGGGCAGCGGGTCGAAGTCCGCCATCGCCGCGCCCAGCACCTCCAACCGGGCCGCCCGGGCGGCCGGGTCGCGGGCCATCGAGACGCCCTGCTGCAGCTCGGCGAAGGTGATCGCGGTCAGCTCCGGCACCGCCGGCAGGTCGGCCGGGTTGAGCAGTGCCAGGTCGATGTAGACACAGGTGTCCAGCACCCCGGCGGGCCGCCGCCGGGACGCCCGCCGCCGCTCAACCACGCGGCCGCTCGAACGGGTCGCCGTCCTCGTCGCCGACGAGTTCCTCCGGCCCGAAGTACTCCTCGGCCTCCTTGCGCATCTGCTGGTAGTCGACCTTCGGCAGCTTCACGTGCCGCGCCACCAGCTCCTCCGCCGTGAGCCGCCGCCTCCCCACGACCGGCCGCAGCTCGGCGACCTCGACCCCGTTCCTGGTGATGTGGAAGGTCTCCCCCGCCTCCACGGCGTCCATCACCGCGGCGGAGTTGTTCCGGAACTCCCGCTGGGAAATCGTCTTCATCCTCCCAAGGTAGCCCCGCGTAGCACCCGCGGCTACACCTCGCGCGGCGGTCCTCCGGCCCGCTCCGGAATCCGCCGGGACCCACCCCGGAGAGGCCCGGATCCGCCGGAACCGCGCCCCTCCCGGACCACCCCGGAAGGACCACCCCGGAAGGACCGCCCGGGGCGGCTGCTCCGCCCCGCGGCCGGACGCGAGGACGGCGGGGGCCGTCGGCCGGAGCCCCCAGCACCCCCCAGCACCCCGCGCCGGGAACCCTCGCGGGCACCCGGTCGTCCTCCTCCGCAGACATGGCTCCGGGGCGGTGAGGAGGGCAGGGACGTGACGGTGGTCGCGATGCTGCTCGGCGTGCTCCGGGTGCTGAGTGGTGAATGGCTCGCCGAGGGCGGCGGGTCGCTGGCGTCGGTGGCGGCCGCGGCGGCCGTGGTGCTGGTGGCCGGGGCGGTCGCGGGGACGCTGGTCGTCGCGCGGCTGCTGGGGGCACGGGCACCGGCGAGCGTACGGGCCGGGGCACTGCGCAGGCGCGCGTTCCGGACGGCCTTCCTCCCGCAGCGTGATCCGGACGCCCGGGGCCGACGGCGCCCCAGGGCTCCGGGAGCGGCCCCGGCGGCCGCGTAACCGTTCCCCGAACGGCTTCTCCCCGAACGTCCGGGCCCGCGCGGCCGTCCTCCGCCGATCACTCGTACCCCGAGACCCCGGAGGGCTCGTTCACCATGTCCGTCTTCGCCCTGCTCGACCCGGCCGTCGGCCTGGCCCACGAAGTCGTCAGCGCGCTCGCGCACGTCCTGCCGACGGCGCTCGCGATCGTCCTGTTCACCGTCTGCGTCCGGCTCGCGCTGCACCCGCCGGCGCGGGCGGCGGCGCGCGGCGAGCAGGCGCGCACCCGGCTGGCACCGCGGATCGCCGAGCTGAGCCGGAAGCACGGGGACCGCCCGGAGAGGCTCCGGGCGGCGCTCGCCGAGCTGTACCGGGAGGAGAAGGCCTCGCCGTTCGCCGGGTGCCTACCGGTGCTGGTGCAGATCCCGTTCTTCTCGGTGATGTACCGGCTGTTCACCACGCCGAACGACCTGCTCGGCCACACCCTGTTCGGTACCCCGCTCGGCCTGCACGCGGGCCAGGCGCACGGCGCCGGGCAGTGGGCGGTGTTCGCCGTGCTGTACGCGGGGCTGACGGCGGTGGCCTGCGTCGGCTTCCGGCGGGCCCGCCGCGCACAGGCGGCCGCCCGGGCGGGCCGGGCCGCCCCGCGGCCGGGGCTCGCGTTCCTGCCGTACCTGTCCTTCGGCACGGTGCTGTTCGCGGCCCTCGTCCCGCTGGCGGCGGGAATCCACCTGCTGACCACGGCCGCCTGGTCCGCCGCCGAGCGGGCCCGGCTGCACCGGGACGGCGCGGCGGAGCCGGCCACCGCGGTCCCGGCCTGAGACCCCGCCCGGGTCGGCCGGCCCGCCGGTCCTCCTCTAGCCTGTGTGATCGTTTGGCCCGGTCGGCCGGACGATCACACAGGCGGGTTCGGACAGGTGAAGGGAAGGGTCGGACCATGACGGTCGCTGCTCCGGCGTTGGCCGAGCTGCGGGAGGTCTGCCAGCCGCAGGCGAAGCTGGCGAGCCGCAACGGGGAGCACTGGGCGGGGCGGCTCTACATGCGGGACGTCTCGCTGCGGGTCACCCGGCAACTGGTGCGGACCCCGGTGTCGCCGAACACCCTGACCTGGGTGATGGTGGTCTGCGGGGTGGGCGCCGGAGCGGCGCTGCTGATCCCCGGGCTGCCGGGGGCGGCGCTGGCGGTGCTGCTGATGCAGGGCTTCCTGCTGTTCGACTGCGTCGACGGCGAGGTGGCCCGCTGGAAGAAGCAGTTCAGCATCGCCGGGGTGTACGTCGACCGGCTCGGCGCCTACCTGGCGGACGCGGCGCTGATGATCGGCGCGGGCGTCCGGGCGGCCCGGGGCGGGTCGGAGCTGTGGGTGTCGGTGGGCCTGGCGGCCGCGCTGGGCGTGGTGCTGCTGAAGGCGTCGACCGACCTGGTGGACGTGGCGCGTTCGCGCAGCGGGCTGGCCCCGGCGGACGAGGAGTCGACGCAGCCGCGGTCGCAGGGCATCGCGACCGCGCGCCGGCTGGCCTCGGTGTTCAAGATCCACCGGGTGACCAACGGCATCGAGGCCTCGCTGGTACTGCTGGCGGCGGCGGTCGTGGACGTGGTGGCGGGCGGCACCGATCCGACCCAGGCGACGGTCGCCGCGATCGCGGTGATCACCTGGGGGATGGTGGTCGCGCACCTCGCGTCGATCCTGTCCTCCTCGCGCCTGCGCTGAGCCGCGGCACCGGACGGCGGCACCGGACGGTCGCGCCGAGCGCCGACGCGGGTGCCGTCCGCCCTCCGGGGAGGGTGCGGCACCTCCCCGGAGGGCGGACCGCACCCTCCCCGGGGGTCGGTGCACCGCCCTCCCCGGGACGACGCGGGCGGGCCGGGGTGATTGCGAACGTGGCTCCGGGGGCCCGGAGTCCGGGCCCGGAAGGGATCACCGTGCACACCCACCGCACCGTCCGCACCACCCGTGCCGTCCGGCTCGCCGCCGTCGCGCTCGCCCTGACGGCGACGCTCGCCACCGCGCCCGCCGGGGCCGTGGCCGCCACCGGCACCACCGCCCGGGCCGACGCCGCCGGAACAGGCCCCGGCCCCGAACTGCGCGCCGTCGTCGAACGCGGCGCCTCCACCGCCGCCCTCGCCGAGATCCGCGAGAACGGCCGCCGCACCTGGCGCGACGCCGCCGGCGTCACCGACCTCGACACCAACCGCCCCGCCCGCGCCGACGGCTACTTCCGGATCGGCAGCGTCACCAAGACCTTCGTCGCCACCGTCGTCCTCCAACTGGCCGAGGAGGGCAGGCTCCGCCTCGACGACTCCGTGCAGAAACTCCTGCCCGGCACCGTCCCCGGCGGCGACGCCATCACCCTGCGCCAACTCCTCAACCACACCAGCGGACTCTTCGACTACCTGGAGGACCCGCGCTTC
Organism: Kitasatospora sp. NPDC056327; assembly: GCF_042261735.1. Lineage (NCBI taxonomy): Bacteria > Bacillati > Actinomycetota > Actinomycetes > Kitasatosporales > Streptomycetaceae > Kitasatospora > Kitasatospora sp. NPDC056327. The sequence goes on from NZ_JBHJRC010000169.1 coordinate 6,947, forward strand.
CTCTACCGGGACGAGGCGTCCCTGCGCACCTACCTCGACCGGGGCCGCTGGGTGTCCTACAGTCCGGCGGACCTGATCGGGGCGGGCGTGAACGGGACGCGCTACTTCCCCCCGGGCCAGGGCTGGCACTACTCCAACACCAACTACATCCTGATCGGCGAGGTGATCCGCACCGTCACCGGCCGCAGCTGGCAGAGCGAGGTCAACCGCCGGATCGTCCGGCCGCTGCACCTGGACGACACCACCTTCCCGAACGACCGCACGGGCCTCCCCGGCCCGCACGCCCACGGTTACGTCGCGCTGCCGGAGGGGCGCACCGATATCACCCGGCTGAACCCGAGCTTCGGTGACGCCGCCGGCAACGGCATCTCCACCACCGCCGACCTCAACCGCTTCCACGCCGCCCTGTTCGGCGGCCGGCTGCTGTCCCCGGCCCGCCTCGCCGAGATGACCACCGTGGTCCCCGCGCCGTCGATCGGCGCGCACTACGGACTCGGCGTCATCCGCTACGACTTCCCGTGCGGCGGGGTCTGGGGCCACACCGGCGGCATCCCCGGGTACAACACGATCTGGCTCGGTGCGAAGGACGGCACCCGCCAGTTCGCGCTCTCCTTCAACCTCACGGAGGGAGCCGAGACCGACGACACCGCCACCACCCTGAACGCCTTCCTGGAGAAGGCCTCGTGCGGTGCGCAGGCCCCGTCCCCGGCAGTCACCGGAACGAACCCACCCTTCCGGGCCCTGCGTTGAGAATCCCGAGGTGAGCGGCCCGGCCGTACGGCGGGGAGCGCCCGGCATCCGCCGCGATGCCGACGACACGGCGCGCCACCCCCGCCGTTCGGCCGGGGCGCGGGCTACCCCGGACGGACTGCCGCGGTGCGCCGAAGCCGGTCCGGAGGCTGACGCGGCCCGGGCCGGACGGGTGCGAGCCTGGGCGGCGAGGGCCCGACGTCCGGGCCGGGAGGGTGTTCCGCCATGACGATCACACAGACTCAGGCCCCGCGCGCGAAACGGCGGTTGGGCCGGCGACTGGCCGCCGTGGCACTGGCCGGCGCGGCCGTCGTCACGCTCGCCCCGGCGGCGGCCCTGGCGGCCGCGCCCGCCGGGACCGGGGCCGAGGCCCGCCGGGGCGGCGGCACCGACGCGCAGGCCGAGCTGCGCGCCTTCGTCGAGAACGGCACCTCGACCGCCGCGTTCGCCGAGGTCCGGCAGGACGGCCGCCGGGTCTGGCGCGGCGGCGCCGGCACGTCCGACCTGGCCGGCGGGCAGCCGGTCAGGCCGGACGGCCGGTTCCGGATCGGCAGCGTGACCAAGGCCTTCGTGTCCACGGTCGTGCTCCAGCTGGTCGCCGAGGGGAGGCTGCGGCTGGACGACCCGGTCGAGCGGCACCTGCCGGGCCTCGTCCCGAACGGCGGCGCGATCAGCGTGCGCCAGTTGCTCAACCACACCAGCGGGCTGTACGACTACGCGGAGGACCGGCGGTTCTTCTACCAGGACGAGGAGACCCTGCGCGACTACGTCTACGGGCAGCGCCGCTGGCAGGAGCACCGCCCCGAGGAACTGGTCGCGGTCGGCGTCGCGCACGCGCCGTACTTCGCCCCGGGCCAGGGCTGGAAGTACTCCAACACCAACTACGTGCTCGCCGGGATGCTGATCGGAAAGCTCACCGGGAACAGCTGGCAGAGCGAGGTCGACCGGCGGATCGTCCGGCCGCTGGGCCTCCAGGACACCACCTTCCCCGGCTCCGGGACCGGCCTGGGCGGCCCGCACGCCCACGCGTACGCCAAGGTGGCGGAGGGCCCGGCCGACATCACCCGGCTCAACCCGACTGTCGGCGACGCGGCCGGCAACGGCATCTCCACCACCGCCGACCTCAACCGCTTCCACGCCGCCCTGTTCGGCGGCCGGCTGCTGCGGCCCGCCGAGCAGGCGGAGCTGACGCGTACGGTGCCGACCGGGTCGGGCCACTCGTTCTACGGACTCGGCGTGGCGCAGTCCGACTTCGGCTGCGGCCCGCTCTGGGGCCACGACGGCGGCCTGCCGGGCTGGGGGACGCTGCTGTTCGGCACGGCGGACGGCAAGCGGCAGGTGGCGCTGTCGTACAACCCGTACGAGGGCACGGACCCGTCGGGCACCGACGAGGCGGTCGTCGGTCTGGCGGTCAGGACGCTGTGCGGCGCCGCGGCCCCGGCCGGAGCCGCGGCGGGCCTGCGGACCGGCGGGGTGGGGGCGGTGCGCTGAGGCCGGCGCTCTCCGCGCTGCGCTCCCGGGAGGAGGGGCGGCCCGCCGAGCGGCAGATGGACGGGCGCGCTCCGCCCCGGGGACGATGATCCGGCCGGGGCGTCCGCCCTGACCGACCGGGCAGCCGGTCAGGTCGGGCGCGCCCGATCCGGCGTCAGAACCGTTCGCCGGCCTCACGGCACGCCCGGCACGAACCGCGCGCCGCACGGGGAACGCCGGCCCCGCAGCGGATGCAGTGGATGCAGTGGGAGCGGTGGCGTGCACGGAGGGCGTCGGAGCGGAACTGACAGAAGGCTCCGACGACTGCGGCCGTGATGACGAGGACCAGGAGACCGAGCACCGTCACGCGGCGTGGTCGAGCTCGAACCAGACGAGCTTGCCGCGCTTCTGCGGTTCGGCACCCCAGCGGTGGGTGAGGCCCTGGACGAGCTGGAGCCCCCGGCCGGACTCCGCGAGTCCGGCCGGGGGGCGCGGGTCGGGGAGGTCCGAGGAGTCGTCGCCGACGGAAACCCGCAGGGTGCGGCCGAGGACGAGGACGAGGACCACGGGCGAGGCGGTCCGGCCGTGGCGCCAGGCGTTGACGATCAGTTCGGCGAGGGCGAGTTCGGCGTCGGCGATGACGTCGGGACGGAAGCCGACGTGGCTCATCGCGGAGCGCAGCACCTCGCGGGAGAGGGCGAGGGCAGGGGTGTTGCGGTTACACATGAGGGCTCCCAGCGGTGTGGGCGGGGGCGCACCGGAGGGAGGCAAGAGGATGCCAACGGCCCGACTCCGGGGAGTTGGTGACATTCCGTCCGGTGAGCGGTGCATCACAGACTGTAAGGCATAGTGCGGTACATGTACTAGAAATCGAAGAACTTGTACCCCAGATCGCGGCTGGACTCGCTCGACGCTCGCGGTAGATGCTGGGCCCATGCCACCTACCCCAAGTGCACGAAGGCAGCGGGTCGGCATCGAGCTGCGAAAGATGCGAGATGCCGCCGGCACGACCACCGCTGAGGCCTCGTCCGTCCTCGGCGTGGACCGCACGAAGATCACGCTGATCGAGCAGGCGCTCTACGCGGTGACGCCGGAGAGAGTCACCGCGCTCGCCCGCAAGTACGGCGAAACCGACGACTCGTTCGTCTCGGCGCTCGCCACGATGGCGGGCGACCGCTCCAAGGGGTGGTGGGAGGAGTACCGGGGAGCCGTACCACTCGGCTTTCTCGACCTCGCCGAGCACGAGTACTACGCGAGGGCCACGCAGTCCTACCAGATCTGCCATCCGCCCGGACCGATGCAGACCGAGCGGTACAGCAGAGCCGTCTTCCGGGACGCCCCGGTCCCCCTGAGTCCACGCATGGTCGAAACGCGCGTCGAGCACCGCATGCGACGAGCCGACATCCTGATGTCCGAAGGCTCCCCGCCCTACACCGCGATCGTGCACGAGGCCGCGCTCCGCATGCAGTTCGGCGGGCGAGAGGTACTGCGGGAGCAGCTGAGTTGGATGCTGGAGCTTTCCGAGCGGCCACACATCACCCTTCGCATCGTCCGCTTCGACGCGGAAGGCTTCATGGGGTCCGGACAAGCCCTCATCTATATGAACGGCCCGGTGCCACGGCTCGACACCGTGCAGTACGACACCGTCGAAGGCCCGACGTTCCTCCACACGACGGAACACCTGGACAGGTACCGCACGCTCATGAACGTCATGGCCGGGCGAGCACTCTCCGTCGACGGTTCGCGCGACCTGATGACAACGATCAAGAAGGAGCTCTGATGGAGGAACTCTCCTGGGCACGACCCTCGTCGTGCGCGAATGCCAACAACTGCCCCGAGGTGGCCGTCACCGGCGACTCCGTCTACGTCCGGAGCAGCCTCGCCCCCTCCTCCATAGCCCGGCTGACCCTCTCCGAGTGGCGGGACCTGGTCTCCGGCATCCGCGACGGGGAGTTCGACGTCTGAGCCGCCGGCGCCCCTCGGGGTGCCGGCTTTCCCGTTCTCCCCAAAATTTCCTGGAACCGCCTCCGTGCTGCGGACACCAGATCTGCGTGGAGTCCTCCTTGTCCAGTAAGCAGACGCAGGCCGGCGAGCGCCAGTTGTTCGCCGAGCTCTACGATCAGCACGCTCGCACGGTCTTCGCGCACGCGTACAGATCGACCGGGGACCGCGACCTCGCGGACGACATCGTCTCCCTGACCTTCCTCGAAGCCTGGCGGCTCCGCAGGAAGCTCCGGGACGAGGTCCTGCACCCCCGCGCCTGGCTGCTGGCCATCGCCACCAACGTGCTCCGCAACACCGCCCGCACCGCGCGCCGGCACCGGGACGCGATGTCCCGGCTGCCGCGCCGCGACCCGATCCCCGACTTCGCCGACGAAGTCGTCGGCCGGATCACCGACGCCAACACGGCGGCGGCCGCCGTCCGGGCGCTCGACCAGCTGGGCGGACCGGAGCGGGAGGTCTTCACGCTCGTCGTCTGGTCCGGGCTCGGCTACGCCGAGGCCGCCCGGGCGCTGGGCATACCCGTCGGCACCGTCCGCTCCCGGCTCTCGCGCGTCCGGGACAAGCTCCGCCGCATCGTCGACGCCGAGGATCCCCCCGCACCACCACGGGCCGCCTCCGCTCCCCCGGCCCCCTCGGCTCCCGCCGGCCTCGCCATCAGCCATCAGTCCGTGGGCCACCACCAGGAAAGGCGGCCATGAGCACCACACGCACCGAACACACCGAGTGGGACGAGCACTGCGAACGCCGTGAACTCGCCCGGTTGCTCCCCCCGCCGCCCCACCCGGAACCCTCCCCCTCCCAGCTGGCCGCCCGCCGTGACCTGCTGCTCGCCGAGTTCGCCCGTCCCCGCCCCTTCGCCGCCGTCGCCACCCGCTGGCGCGGCCTGGTCCTGGTCGCCGCCGTCGCCACCGCCGCCGCCATCACGGCCGTGACGCTCGTCCCCGACGCCCCCTCCCGGCAGGACCCGGCCCCGCCCGCCACCGCCGCGTCGGTCGAACTCCTCGACCGGATCGCCCGGGTCGCCTACGACCGGCCGCTGCCGCCGGCCCGGGACACCCAGTTCACGTACCTCAGGAAGGTCGTCCACACCAGCACGCTCACCGAGGCCGCCGACGGCACCATGGCGCAGGCCGCCACCACCACGGACACCGAGCGCTGGACCGCCGTGGACGGCGGCCGCACCGGCCTCGAACGCCGCGACGGCGCCGACGCACAGCTCCCCGCCACCGCCCCCGGATCGCTGAACTCGCCCACCTACCGGCTGCTGACCAACCTGCCGACCGAACCCGAGGCCCTGCTGAAACTGATCTACGCCGACACCCGGCTGAACCACGGCTCCGGCTCCGGCTCGACGGCCGGCGCGGACCACGAGGCCTTCATCGCCATCGGCGACCTCCTGCGGGACTCGGTCGTCCCGCCGCCGGTGGGCTCTGCCCTCTACCGCGCCGCCGCGCGCATCCCGGGCGTGCTGACCGTGGACGACTCGGTCGACGCCACCGGGCGCCACGGGGTGGCGGTGGCCCGGGTGAGCGACGGGCGGCGCTTCGAGTGGATCTTCGACCGGGCGACGCTGCGCCTCCTCGGCACCCGCACCGTCCTGGTGCAGGACGGTCCCTGGGGCAGGAGCGGTGACGACGTGGAGTCCACCGCCGTCATCGCGCGGGGCATCGTCGGCGCCCCCGGGGAGACGGCGCCCGCGGAAGCCGCAGAATCAAGCCACTGAGCCAATTCGGCCAGCCATTGACCGGTCCTCGTCGGAACTATTGTGCGATCGGCCGATCCGGCGTTGGGTCGTGGCAGCACAGTCCTGCCACGACTCACCAGGGGAGAAGTTGACCGTGCGTTCCTTCCGCACGCTCGCCGTCGTCACCGCAGCCGTCGGCGCGCTCGCGCTGGCGGCTCCGGCCGCCACGGCGACGCCCGCGCCGGCGGCTCCGGCCGTCGACGCCCAGCAGTCCGCCGGTCCGGAGAAGGCAACGCCGTCGAAGCCGGTGCTCGCCAGCTACAGGGGCAAGCAGATCGACCTCTCCAAGGGCTGGGGCGGCGCCCGGGTCTGCACCGAGGTGACGGGAGGTGCCGTCTACTGCCACGACAGCGTCGCCGAGGCCGACCGGGCCCTCGCGACCGTCGACCCGGCGCTCGCCGCACGGGCCGCCGAGGCTCCTCCGGCCGCGGCGTCCCGCGCCGTGCCGGCGCCGGCGGGGACCGCGGACTGCGGCTCCGGCTACGCCTGCCTCTGGGAGCACACCAACTTCTCCGGTGCCCTGCTGCGCTGGTCGCAGCCGGGCACCAAGTACCTCTCCGACTGGTCGTTCCGCGACCAGGCCAGCTCCGCCTGCGTGTTCCGCTCCGGCGGCGACCTCACGGTCTACGACGACCGCACCCTTCAGCCGGACCCCTCGGTCTACCTGTGGAACGGCAACTGCTACGACTTCACCGGCCTGAGCTACCCGTACGGCGGCAACTGGAACGACAAGGCCGACTACGTCGTCCTGTAGCCGCGCCGCAGGGTACGCGCTCCGCACCGCACGACGCCCGACGCCCGAAGGCCGGTACCCTCCCGGGGCACCGGCCTTCGTCGTGTTCCTCCCGCGCGTCACCCCACCAGTTCGGTGGTGTCCTTCGCCGGAGCGGCCGGCGCGGCCGACGCGTCCGGGGTGCCCGCGTCGCCGGGCCTGCGGTTGCGGAGCACCACCGCCGCCAGCACGAGCGCGGCCAGGACACCCGCGGCGCTCACGGTGAACGTGGTCGACATCGCCGAGGTGAACGCCTCCCGGGCCGTGTGGACCAGGCCCGCGTCACCGGTGCTCCTGGCCTCGGCCAGCGCGCCGGCGATCGACTGCCTGGCCTGCCCGGAGGAGCCGGCCGGCATCCGGTCGGCATAGCCACTGGCGAGCAGCGAGCCGAGGATCGCGATGCCGAGCGCGGTGCCCGCCTGCTGGATGGTGTCGTTCAGGGCCGAGCCGACGCCGGCCTTCTCCGGCGGGATCTCGCCCATCAGCGCGCCGATCGCGGCCGGCATCGCGAGGCCGGCGCCCAGGCCGAGCAGGCCCAGGGCCACCGCCGGGACGGCGAAGCCGGTCTCCGCGTCGACCGTGCCGAGCAGGACGAACGCCCCGGCCATCAGCGCCATACCGGTCAGCACCAGCGGCCGGTGACCGAACTTCGCCACGAGACCGGCACCGGCGCCGTTGCCGATCAGGGCGGCGACGGCCATCGGCACGAAGGCCAGGCCCGCCTTCATCGGCGAGTAGCCGAGCACGAACTGCAGGTACTGGGTGAGGACGAGCAGCAGGCCGCCGTTGCCGACCTGCACCAGGGTCAGCGAGAGCGTGCCGCCGCTGAAGTTGCGCTTCCTGAAGAGCATCAGCGGCACCATCGGCTCGGCCACCACGTTCTCCCAGATCACGAAGCCGACCAGGGCCGCGACGCCCACCGTCAGGGTGACCAGCGAGGTGCCGCCGAACGCGCCGTGCTTGGGGATCTCGATGATCCACCAGATCATCGCGGTCATGCCGACCGCGGAGAGCACCGCGCCCAGCGGGTCGGCCTTCTGCCACGGGCCCTTGGACTCGGGCATGAGGAGCAGCGCGGCCGTGATCGCGACGACCACCACCGGCACGTTGATGAAGAAGATCGAGTGCCAGGAGAAGTGGTCGATCAGCACGCCGCCCAGCACCGGGCTGCCGACCAGGCCGAGCATCGACACCGCACCCCAGGCCGCCATGGCCTTGCCGCGCTCGTCGTCGTCGAAGACGGTGATGAGGATCGACAGGGTCGAGGGCATGATCAGCGCACCGCCGACACCCATCGCCACCCGGCTCGCGATGACCTCGCCGGGGTTGGTGCAGTACGTCGCCGCCAGTGAGGCAGCTCCGAACAGCAGCAGACCGATGATCATGACCTTCCGGCGCCCGAACCGGTCGCCGAGGCTTCCGGAGGTCAGCAGCAGGCCGGCGAAGACCAGGATGTAGGAGTCGAGGATCCACTGCGTGTCCTGCGCGGTGGCGTTGAGGTCCTCCGTCATCGACGGCACCGCCACGGTCAGCGCCATGCTGTCGACCACCAGGACGAGCGTGCTGAGGCACAGCACGAGCAGGATCCACCAGCGCCGCGGATTACGGCCTTCCATGTCTTTTCCCCTCCGAGGCACCTGAGGTGCGTACGATGTTCCGTCGATGCGCACACTGTTCCACAGTGCGTACAGCGTGCGCAATACCGTTTGCTGTACGCTGCGGCGAACGGTGTACGCAGGTAAGTTCTGTTCCGTTCCACCGAGGGAGGACCGGCCGATGACCGCCAAGACGAACCCGATCCCGTCCGTATGGGCCCGCCGGCAGCGCGAGCCCGAGCAGCCCGCGCTCAGCCGGGACTCGATCGTCCGCGAGGCGATCGTGATGCTCGACGCGGACGGGGTCGACGCGCTCTCCATGCGCAAGCTGGGTGCCCGCCTCAACGCCGGCGCGACGTCCCTCTACCGGCACGTCGCCACCAAGGACGAACTGATCGAGCTCGCGGTGGACGCGGTGTTCGGCGAGATCACCCTGCCGGAGGTCGACACCGACGACTGGCGCGCCGAGGCCGTGGCGACCTGCGAGTCGTTCCGGGGCGTCGCCCTGCGCCACCGCTGGCTGGCCTCCCTGATCGGCCAGGCCGGACTGGTCTACCTCGGCCCCAACCTGGTCGTCGTCTCCGAGCGGATGGCCGCGCTGTTCGCGGCGATCGGCTTCCCGGAGCCCTCACGGGCGATCGACACCCTGCTCTCCTTCGTGCTCGGCATGAGCACCAGCGAGGCCGCCTTCCTCACCACCGTGGCGAAGACCGGCCAGACCGAGGCCGAGTTCATCGCCCAGCTCATGCCCGGCGCCCAGGAGGCGGTGGTCGGGCACGAGCACCTCTCCGGCGCCATCGCCGACGCCGCGGCCACCGCCGCGGCCGGCGAGCCCGCCGTCATGCGCGACCAGAAGTTCGCCTACGGCGTGGAGGTCATCCTCGACGGCCTGGCCCTCCGGCTGCCGCACTAGGGCTTGGACCCTCCGGGGGCCGGGCACAGCGGGTCCGGGCACAGCGGGTCCGGGCACCCGGACCGCGGGTTACTGGTCCGACGCCTGTGACCGCCGCCCGTCCCGGCGGCCACAGGCAGCTCCTGACGGGCCGGGCCACCCGGCCCGCCGCGCCCGCGGGCGAGGGGGCGAGCGCCCGGACGTCCGCCCTTCCGCCGCGCCGGCGGCTCAGGCGCGCCGGATCACGATGTCCCCCACCTGCGTCCGGGCCCGCACCTCGACCGTCTCCTCGGCGGCACCCGGCGTGCCCGAGGCCTCCAGCGCGTTGCGGACGCCGCCGACCTTGGTGTGCACGTCGAGCCAGGCGGCGGTGCCCTCCGCGATGCCGACCTCCAGGTCCCCGATGGAGGTCTGCAGGACGGCCTGACCGCGGACCACCTCGCCGATCCGGATGCTGCCGTGGGCGGACTTGGCGTCGACCCCGGCCAGCGCGGTGCCGACGGTGATGGCACCGTTGGAGGAGTTGGCCCGCAGCTCCCCGCCGACCTCCCCGACGAAGGTCTCGCCGTTGAGGTTCTTGACCGTCAGAGCACCCGCGACGCTGTTGAGTTCGATCCGCCCGGAGGACACCACCTCGGCGTCCCCGCCGGCCCGCCGCAGCCGGACCTCCCCGTGGTCGCTCCGCAGGTGGACCGTGGCCGCCTCGTCGACCTGGATCCGGCCGACCGAGGTCTTCAGCCGGCAGTCGCCGAAGACGCCCTCCAGCAGGAAGTCGCCCATCGGCACGTCACCGCGGATCCCGGAGCCGGCCGGCACCTCGATCACGACGTCGATCGATCCCGCCCGGCCGAAGATCGACCGCTTCTTCGGGGCCTTGAGGACCAGCGCGCCGTCGGCGCAGGTGACCTTGGTCTGCTCGGCGATCCGCACGTCGACCTCGGAGGCCGGATCGGCCGGCCGCACCTCGACGACCGTGTCGGTCCGCTCGCCCGCGGTGATCCGCACCGAGCCGATGTCGAACTCCAGGGTGGCACTGATCGGGCTGGGGGTGTCGAACGTAGGCATGGCTGTCCCGTCCTCATGGCTCTGCCCTGCGTCTTCGCAGGTGGAAAGGGTGAAGTGGTGGATGGGCGAGGGATGGAGGGGCGGATGGGCGAGGGGCGGATGCGAACGGGCCCGGGGAGCCAGGGCCTATCGGACCCAGCCGGTGAACCCCTGGCCGGTGGCGCGCCTGAGCCTCGGCTCGGGCCGGACGGGGGCTCCCGGCTCCAGCGCGGCGGCGACGGCCCGGACCAGCCAGGCGTTGACCGAGAGGCCCTCCTGCCCGGCGGCCTCCTCGACCCGGGCCTTGAGGTGGCCGGGAAGCCGGAAGTTGATCCGGGCGGTGTTGCCGTCGTCGACCGCCTCCCCGGCCCCGGACGGCGATGCGGACGGCGCCACGGGTGGCACCGGCGGCACCACCCCCGGCCCGGACGGCTCCGGGCCGTGGAAGGAGTCGGCGGCGGGCGGCGCCGACACCACGAACTCCGGATCGAGTCCGCGCAGCCGGACGTCCACCGAGCCCGGCGCCAGCTCCCGCGTCACCTCCCCCATGGCGTCGGATAGCGCGTTCAGCAGCGTGAGCCGGGCGGCCGACTCCAGCGGCAGGGTCAGGCGCTCGGCGAGAGCGCGCGCTTCGTCCCCGCCCGCGCCCGCGGCCACCGCGAGCTCGTGCCGGAGGTTGTCGACGTACGGCGTGAGGTCCATGGCCAGAGCATGGCACACCCATGGCGCCATGTCGAGCCTTTTTGGCACCACACCGTGGCACCACTCGAACGAGTGACTGGTGCCACGGGATGCCGAAGGCCCCGCCGGCGGGATGGGGCCGGCG
>NZ_JBHJRC010000170.1:0-18034 GCF_042261735.1 Kitasatospora sp. NPDC056327
CCTGGGTCGACGCGCACCTGCTGCCCGTCCCCGACACGGCGCTGGAGACGATGTCGGCCGTCTCCGCCGAGTCCGGGTGGACGGGCCCGCGCCGGTGTGCCGGGAGGCCGGGGTTACGGCCGGTGGCTCACTTGTTGATGCAGGTGTTGCCGAAGGCCGGGTTGAGCGCCCCGAGGATGTTGATCGAGTTGCCGCAGATGTTGATCGGGATGTGCACCGGGATCTGGATCTGGTTGCCGGACAGGACACCGGGGGAGTTCGCGGCCACGCCGTGGGCGACGGAGTCGGCGGCGGCGGTGCCGGCGCCCGCCAGCAGGGCGGCCGACGCGAGGACGCCGGCGGCGAGGGCGGTGCGAGTGCGCATGTCTCTCCTTGAAGATGGGGTTGGCAGATCAGAGCACCAATCACACCGGTGGAGTGCCGGGATCCCCGCGCATTGGGCGGATCGGGGGCGTGTCCCCGCCCGCTCGTGCCCCCGCGCGTCCGCGCGCGCCGCTGCGTACCCGCACAGCCCCCGTCCGCCCGGGGCCTCAGTCGGCCGGGAGGTCCTGCTCGGCCCAGATGGTCTTGCCCTGCCGGGTGTAGCGGCTGCCCCAGCGGGTGGTGAGCTGGGCGACCAGGTAGAGCCCCCGGCCGCCCTCGTCGGTGAGGCGGGCCCGGCGCATCCGGGGCTGGGTGGCGCTGGGGTCGGAGACCTCGCAGGTCAGCCGCTCGGCGAGGATCAGCCGCACGCCGACCGGGCCGCCCGCGTAGCGGATCGCGTTGGTGACCAGCTCGCTCAGCACCAGCTCGGTGGTGAACATCAGCTCCTCCAGCCCCCAGGTCCGCAGCTGCTCGCTCGCGGCCTCGCGGACCCGGGCGACCCCCGCCGGGTCCGCGTCCAGCGTCCACCCCGCGGTGGCCTCGGCCGGGACCTCCCGGGTGCGGGCCAGCAGCAGGGTGACGTCGTCGGTGAGCCGGTGGGCGGGGAGGTCGGCGACCAGGTCCCGGCCGAGCTCGCGCAGCGGGGCTCCGGCCGGGGTGACCGCCCCGTCCGGCGGGGAGGCCGCGGCGCCGAGCCGGTGGGCCAGCTCGTCCATGCCCTCCTCCAGGTCGTCCGCGTACCCCAGGAGCAGGCCGTCCGTGTAGAGCGCGAGCAGGCTGCCGGGTTCCAGTTCGACCTCGGTGACCTCGAACGGGAGCCCGCTCACGCCGAGCGGCGGGCCCGGCCGGACCTGCACGTAGGTCACCCGGCCGTCCGGTGTCGCGACGGCGGGCGGCGGGTGCCCGGCGGAGGCCATCGCGCAGCGCCGGGACACCGGGTCGTACACCGCGTACACGCAGGTGGCGCCGAACGGCACGGTCTGCTGCTCGTCCGCCCCCTCCGGGCCCGCCTCGGTCCACACGCCGTGGCCCACCGGGGGCAGCGAGGCCGCGTCCGGGCCGTCCATGGCGCCCGTACCCGCGTCGATGCCGTCCTCGTCGGGGCGTTCGGCCTCCACCATCAGCTGGGCGACCAGGTCGTCGAGGTGCACCAGCAGCTCGTCCGGCTCCAGGTCGAGGTCGGCCAGCGTCCGGACGGCGGTGCGCAGCCGGCCCATGGTGGCGCTGGCGGCCAGCCCGTGCCCGACCACGTCCCCCGCGACCAGCGCGACCCGGGCGGAGGACAGCGGGATCACGTCGAACCAGTCGCCGCCGATCCCACTGGCGGTGTCGGTCGGCAGGTAGACGCTCGCGGTGGAGACGGCGGTGGTCTCGGCCTGCGAGGGCGGCAGCAGGCTGCGCTGGAGGCCGACGGCGGCGCGGTGCTCGCGGGCGTAGCGGCGGGCGTTGTCCAGCGCGAGGGCGGCGCGGTCGGCGATCTCGCGCAGCAGTTCCTGGTCGGCCGGCAGGTACGGCGGCCGGTGCGGGGCCCGTCGCACGGTCACCCGGCCGAGCAGCATGCCGCCGGCCCGCAGCGGGACGCTCATCGCGGCGGGGGCCTCGGTGCGGGAGCCCGGTTCGGCGGGGTCGGCGCGCACGGTCGCGCCGGTGGGCGGGGCGTCGGGGCCGGGGCCGGCGGTGGCGACGGCGGCGCGGCGCAGCGGCACCAGGCCGTCCCGCCCGGGGGCGGCCTCGCCGCCGGTGAACACCGCCTCGGCCACGTCGACCACGGCCAGGTCGGCGAGCCCCGGGACGGCGCCGCCGTCCGCCTGCGCGCCCGCGGCCCCCTCGGCGGGAGCGGCCAGGACGGTGGCCAGCTCCTCCGCCGTCGCGGTGACCGACAGCGAGCCGCCGACGGCCGCGGTGGCCCGGTGCAGCAGGGCGAGCCGTTCGCCGGACCGGTGCAGCTCGGTGACGTCGGTGAACAGCGCGGTCACCCCGATGACCTGTCCGTCGGGGGCCGCCAGCCGGAACGCGGAGATCGCCATCACCGCGCCGCCGGCCGGGTCCTCGATGGTGCGGACGATCTCCTCCGCGCCGATCAGCGGCCGGCCGGTGCGCAGCACGTCGCGCAGCCCGCGTTCGACGGCGGCGGCGTCCTGCGGCTGGAGGAAGTCGCCGAGGCGCCGCCCGCGCAGGTCCGGCGGGAGGCCGCTGTAGGGGAGCAGATGGGTGTTGGTGCGCACCAGGCGCAGCCGCTCGTCGAAGACGGCCAGGCCGACCCGGTCCTGGAGGAAGAGCTCGCGGGTGAACGCCTGGTCCTGGCGGGAGCGGGCGATCTGCGGGGTGGGGGCGGCGAGCACGAAGTACCGGGGGACGGCGGTGCGGTCGGCGCCGGACGGCGGGTCGCCGTCCAGCGGCAGGACCTGGTAGGAGAGCGAGAGCCGTTCGCCCCGTCCGGAGCGCAGCACCGCCTCGCCGGACCAGCCCTCGGTGCGCTGGCCTTCGCTGAGCTCGGACATCGCGGGCCACTGCCCGGGGTCGTCGAGCAGGTCGTGCACCCGGCGGCCGTGGACCTGGGCGGCGCTCAGCGCGAGCAGCCGTTCCGCCTCCGGGGTCCAGCGGACGATGCGGCCGTCCGCGTCGAGCAGGGCTCCGACGGCGTTGACGACGAAGGGGGATCGGCCGCGGTGCAGGGCGTCCGCCGTGTCCATCCGGTCCGCTCCTCTCCGTCGGCGGGATCACTGCCGCGACCTCTCCATCATCCCCCGGCCCGGCGAGCCCGCCAGTCACGCCCGGCGGGCGGCGGCGAGGAGGCGGTGCGCGGGGGGTTCTCGGGCGCCCGCTCTTATTGTAATCTCCGTCAACAAGCGGGGCGGGCGGGCTCCCCGCACAGGCCACGCACCTGACGGAGGCAGCCATGGCCCACCCGGCCGAACCCACTCCCACTCCCACCCCCGCCCCGGCCCGGTCCGGCCGCGGCCCCGATCGCGCCCCCGGTACCGCCCGGGCCGGTACCCCGGAGGGCGAGGACGTCGCCCGGCGGCTGCTCGGCTCCGCCGCGGCGCTCTCCTGCGACCCGGCCACCGAGATCGACTGGGACGCCCCGCTCCCGCCGGAGCACTACGGGCTCAACCCCGAGTGGAGCACCCTCTACGGCACCGCGCTCTGGGCGGAGATGACCGAGGAACAGCGGGTCACCCTCACCCGCCACGAGGTCGGCTCGATCATGACCACCGGCATCTGGTTCGAGATGATCCTGCAGCAGCTGGTGCTGCGCGACCAGTACCTCAAGGACCCCGCCGGGGCCGGGTTCCGCTTCGCGCTCACGGAGATCGCCGACGAGTGCCGGCACTCGATCATGTTCGCCCGCGCCTGCGAGCGGATGGGTGTCCCCGCGTACCGGCCCCACCCGGTGGTCGCCCAGGCCGGGCGCGCCTTCAAGGCCCTCGCCCGCGGCGAACTCGCCTACGGCGGAATCCTGGTGGCGGAGGAGGTGCTGGACGTCATGCAGCGCGACTGGATGCGCGGCGAGAACGTCCTCGGCATCGTCCGCGGGACCTCCCGGATCCACGTGGTCGAGGAGTCCCGGCACATGAAGTTCGCCCGCCAAGAGATCCGCGACCGGCTGCGCGGGGCCGGCGCCTTGCGCCGCCGCAACGCCGCCTTCGGCATCGCGGCCGGGGCCTTCGTCATCGTGACCAGCATGGTGCACCCGTCCGTGTACGGGGCGGCCGGGCTGGACACCGCGCGGGCGCTCGCCGAGGTCCGCGCCAGTGGGCACCGCCGGGCCATGATGCGCACCAGCAGCCGTCACCTGATGGCCTTCCTCGCCGAGAACGGTCTGCTCACCGGCCCCGCGACCGCGCTCTACCGGCGCATCCACATGCTCTGAACCCCTTCCCCGGCCCCGAGCCCCCAGCAGCGAGGACCCCACCCCCGCCATGGCCTACGCGATCACCCGGACCTGCTGCAACGACGCCTCGTGCGTGTCCGTCTGCCCGGTCAACTGCATCCACCCCACCCCGGACGAACCGGAGTTCGGCCGCACCGACCTGCTGTACGTCGACCCGGCCGCCTGCATCGACTGCGGCGCCTGCGCGGACGCCTGCCCGGTCGACGCGGTCGTCCCGGTCGACGCGCTCGTCCCGGCCGACCGGCCGGCCGGGCCCGGCGCCGTCCACGCCGGACTCGGCCGGGACTGGTACCGCGACCACCCCACCGACCACGCCTGGGGCGCGCCCGTCTTCCCCCGCAGCCTGTCCGTCGGGCTCGACCCCGGCGGCCGGCCGGGCCGCGCCGCCCGCCGGCGCCCCGCCCCGCCGCGGGTCGCCGTCGTCGGCACCGGGCCGTCCGCGGGCTACACCGCGCAGGCGCTGCTGCGCTCCACCGGCGCGGAGATCACCATGATCGACCGGCTGCCGGTGACCGGCGGGCTGCTGCGCCACGGCGTCGCCCCGGACCACGGGTCGACCAGGCGGATCGCCGAGGGCTTCGCCGCCGTCCTCCGCGACCCGCGCGTGCGGCTGCACCTCAACGTCGAGGTCGGCACCGACCTCCTGCACGCCGAACTCGCCGCCCACCACCACGCGGTGGTGTACGCGGTCGGGGCCGCCGCCGACCGCCGGCTCGGCGTGCCCGGCGAGGACCTGCCCGGCAGCCTGCCCGCCGTCCGCCTCGTCCACTGGTACAACGCCGAGCCGACGGTGCCCGCCGGCGCCGTCGCCCTGGACGCCGGGACGGGCGCGGGCGCCGAACGGGCCGTGGTGGTCGGCAACGGCAACGTCGCGGTCGACATCGCCCGGATCCTGCTCACCGGCCCGGACGCGCTCGCCGGCACCGACATCGCCGACCACGCGCTCGCCGCGCTGCGGCGCAGCCGGGTCCGGGAGGTCGTCCTGCTCGCCCGGCGCGGGCCCGGGCAGGCGGCGTGGACCGCGCCCGAGTTCCTCGCCCTCACCCGGCTCCCGGGCGTGGAGGTGGTGGTGGACGACCACCCGGAGGTCCGCGCCGCCCTGGCCGGGGCCGCCGGGGGCTCCCACGAGGCCCTGCTCGCCGGCCTCCCGCTGGTGCGGGTGGACGGCACGGCGCCGCCCCGGCCGGGCCGGCGGATCGTGCTGCGTTTCCACGCCGCGCCGGCCGAACTCCTCGGCGGCGGACGGGTCGAGGCCGTCCGGCTCGCCGACGGCGGCCTGCTGCACGCCGGGCTGGTCGTCCGTTCGATCGGCACCCGGGGCGTTCCCCTCCCCGGCCTGCCCTTCGACGAGGCGGCCGGCGCCGTCCCGCGCAGCGGCGCGCGCGTCCTCGACCCGGCCACCGGTCGGCCGCTGCCCGGCACCTACCTGGTCGGCTGGGCCAAGCGCGGGCCCTCCGGCGGCATCGGTGCCAACCGGGTCTGCGCCGAGGAGACCGTGCACGCCCTCCTGGACGACGCGGAGGCGGGCGTGCTGCCCGTCCCGGCCGGCGGCCGCAGGGCCTTCGACCGGCTGGTCCGAGCGCGCCGCCCCGACGCGCTCGGCCTGCGCCAGTTGCGCGCCATCGACCGCGCCGAGCGCGCCCGGGGCGAGGCGGCCGGCCGTCCCCGGGTCAGACTCTCCACCGTCCCCGCCCTGCTGGCCGCGGCGCGCCGCTGAGCCGGGCACCGGGACGGGGCCGCGGTGCGCTGCCGCCGGCGGGGTGTGGCCGGCCCGCCGTGCGGCACCGGGCGGCGGCGTCAGCTGAACAGGACGGAGAAGTCCAGCGGGGTCACCAGGTACGTGCCGGTGACCGGGTCGTGGGCGTGCAGCAGCGCGGTGCGCCCGGCCGGGATGACGGGGTCGCCGGGCGGGGTGCGGACCGGCAGGAGCGCGGGCGAGCCGTCGTCGGTGGCGGCCTCGGCCCAGCCGGAGGTGGCGGTGGCGCCGCCCGGGAGGATCGCGCAGACGCGGCCGACCAGCGGGAAGGGCTCGCAGGCACCGAGGTCCCCGGGCAGGTCGTCCGGCAGGTCCTCGGGCGCGGGCCCGGCGGGTGCCGGCTCGGCGGGGGACGCGTCGGCGCGCGCGCCCCGCAGACCGGCCGGGCGGCCTACGCCGTGTCCCCCGGACACGGCGTCGGCCCCCAGACTGCCGAGTAGCGCCAGCAGCCAGTACTCGGCGGTCACCAGCAAGGTCGGAAAGCCTGGCGCGGCCTTCGATTTCCCCCGCATTCCGCCCCGTCCCCCCGCTCCCCGTTGGGCACCGGACCCCCGGCGCCGAGGTGATCCTGTCAGGCGGATTGCCTCCGCACACTGCCAGGATCCGGCAATCTTGACGGTGTTTTGACACCTGAAAATATCCGGTAACGGTAAGCAACTCCCAGGCCCTTGAAACGTTCAATATGGAACGTTCACGAGCGGAGCGGCTGGTCGGGCCAGTCGAGCAGGCGCGCACCCATCACGGCGGTCTCCAGGGTGTAGCGGTGCAGCGCGTCCGCCGGGTCGTAACCGGTGAGGTCACGGATGCGTTCCAGCCGGTAACCGAGCGCCCGTACGCTCAGGCCGAGCCGCCGGGCGGTCTCCGCGTTCACGTACCCGGCCTCCGCCTGGACGGTGATGGTCTCCATCAGCGGACGGGCGCCGCCCCGCGCGGAGGTGAGCGGACCGAGCACGGTGCGCACCAGGTCGCCCATCGCGGCCCGGTCCCGCATCAGCACCGGGAAGACCAGCAGCTCCTCGGCGCGCAGCCGCTTCGCCGGCAGCTCCAGCCGGTCCGCGTACTCCAGCGCGCCGAGCGCCTCCTCGTAGCTGCGCACGATGCCGCCCGTCCCGGCGTGCCGGCGCCCGGTGGCCACCCGCTCGGCGGGCTGGTAGCCGGGGCCGGGACGCATGGCCAGGTCGGTGAAGGTGCCGAGGACGGCCAGCTCGCCGTCGGAGACGATGCAGACCAGCCGTCCGTCCCGGACGGCCAGCAGCAGGGTGCGGTCGTCGTAGCGGCCGGTCAGCTCCCGCAGCACCCGGTGCGCGGCGGGCCCGCCCTCCAGGTACGGTTCGGCGGCGACGGCGACCGCCACGGTGTACCCGGCGGCCAGCCGCAGGCCGAACCGCTCGGCGCGCTCGGCGAGCCGGCCGAGGTCGGAGCGTCCGTGCAGCAGGTCGTTGACCAGTTCGCGCCGGTTGGCCTCCTCCTGACGGACGGCCATCCGCTGGGCGCGCTCGTGACCCTCGGCGAGGGCGCCGAGGGCGGCCTGGATGGCGGCGAGCACGGCGTCGCCGGTGCGGCGCAGTTCGGCGGCGGTGAGCGCGGAGACCCCGGGGAGCGTCTGCCAGGCGGCGCGGGTGGCGCCGAGGCAGCCGCCGACCAGTTCGCGCAGGCCGTGGCCGGCCTCGGCGCCGCGCTCGCCGAGGTCGCGCAGCCGCTCCAGTTCGGCGCGGCGCAGCAGGCGGCCGGTGCGGGAGACGTCGGTGAGCAGGTCCAGACAGTGGTGGGACAGCTCGTTGGGGATGTCGGCCGCGCCTGTTCCGTTGGCCACCGTCATGTCCTCGCGTCCCGCCCCGGTCCCTTGCTGTGGTCCGGCCCGCAGGTGTTCCCGCGGGCCGGCCGATCGGTCTTTCCGCTGGTCAGCCGGTCGGTCCGGTCGCCGGTGGGACACCGCCGGCCGGGTTGTCGGCTGCTCAGGCGGGGCATGCTACCGGGTCGGCGCCGCGGCCGTCCCGGCTTCCGCCCGGCCGGCCCCGGGGCCCGCCGGGAGACCCCGGGGGAGAACGCCGCGGCCGGCCGCCGGAGGAGGGCCCGGGGAGTGCCCGGGCGGCGCCGGACCGGCCCGCTACGCACCCTCCGGCGTCAGCGGCCGGTGGCAGGCGACGGTCCGCCCGGCCCCCGCCTCCCGCAGCGCCGGCACCTCGGCCGCGCAGCGCTCGTCGGCGAACGGGCAGCGGGTGCGGAACCGGCAGCCGGACGGCGGGTCGAGCGGGGACGGCGGGTCGGCCGGCAGCAGCCCGGTCGCGCCGAGCGGCCGCCCGGGCTCCGGGACGGCCGCGAGCAGCGCGGCGGTGTACGGGTGGGCGGGGGCGGCGAGCACCTCCTCGGTGGGCCCCTGCTCGCAGAGCCTCCCGAGGTGGAGCACCGCGATGTCGTCGCTGACGGCGCGCACCACCCCGAGGTTGTGGGAGATGAACAGGCTCGCCAGACCGCGCTCCTCGGTGAGCCGGCGCAGCAGGTTGAGGACGGTCGCCTGGGCGGAGACGTCGAGGGCGGAGACGGCCTCGTCGGCGATCAGCACCCGCGGCCGGGCGGCGAGCGCGCGGGCGATGGCCACCCGCTGGGCCTGACCGCCGGAGAGCTGGGCGGGGCGGCGGTCGCCGAACAGCGCGACCGGCAGGCCGACCGCCTCCAGCTGCTCGGTGACCACGGCCGCGCGGTCCACCGCCGGGTCCGGGTGGGCGTCCAGCGGCTCGGCGACCAGGTCGCGGACGGTGCGGCGCGGGTTGAGCGAGGACACCGGGTCCTGGAACACCATCTGCAGCCGGGGACGCACCGCCCGCAGGGCGCGCGGGGCGAGCGCGGCGAGGTCGGTGCCGTCCAGGGTGACGGTGCCGGTGGTGGGCGGCGGCAGCCGCAGCAGGGCCTTGGCGATGCTGCTCTTGCCCGAGCCGGACTCGCCGACCAGGGCGAGGGTGCGGCGTTCGTGCAGGGTCACGTCGACGCCGCTGACGGCGTGCAGCGGGCCGGAGCGGGTGCGGTGGACCACGGACAGTCCGGTGGCCCGCAGCACGACGGGGGACGCCCCGGCCCCGGGCGCGGGGACGGCGGCCGCTTCGGGGGACTTCGCGGTGGGGGTCATGCGGCGGTCTCCTCGACCGGGGCGGCGGGCGCGAGCGGGAAGTGGCAGACGGCGGTGTGCCCGGCCGCGGCCCGGTGCACCGGCGGCGCGTCGGTCGAGCAGACGGACCGGGCGCGCTCGCAGCGCGGTGCGAACGGGCAGCCGGGGTCCGGCCGCGAGAGGTCCGGCGGCGAGCCGGCCACGGCGGGCAGGGTGCGCCGCAGCGGCCCGGTGACCCGGGGCACCGAGCGCAGCAGCGCGGCGGTGTACGGGTGGGCGGGGTTCCCGGTGACCTCCTCGGTGGGGCCGGTCTCGACGATCCGGCCGCCGTACATGACGGCGATCCGGCGGGCCCGGCCGTAGAGCAGACCGATGTCGTGGGTGATCAGCAGGGTCGCCAGGCCACGGGTCTCGCGGTGCCGGTCGAGCAGGTCCAGCACGGTGCGCTGGACCGTGACGTCGAGCGCGGTGGTGGGTTCGTCGGCGAGCAGCAGCGCGGGGGAGCCGGCCAGCGCGGCGGCGATGCCGACCCGCTGGCGCAGTCCGCCGGACAGTTCGTGCGGGTAGGCGCGGGCGCGCCGGGCCGGGTCGGGGACGTCGACGGCGGCGAGCAGTTCGGCGGCGGTGCGCAGCCGTTCGCGGCGGGGGATCCGGCGCCGGTTGGTGAGCGACTCGGTGACCTGGTCGGCGATCCGGACGACCGGGTTGAGCGAGGTCATCGGATCCTGGTGGACCATCGCGACGCCGGTGCCGAGGAGTTCGGCGCGCCGGGCGGCGGTGGCGGTCAGCAGCTCCTCGCCGTTCAGCAGGACCGAGCCGGTGGCGGTGGCCCGGGTGGTGCGCGGGTGGACGCCGAGCACGGTGCGGGCCAGCACGGACTTGCCGGAGCCGGACTCGCCGACGACGCCGAGGCACTCGCCCGCGTCGATGGTGAGGCCGACGCCGTGCAGCACGTGCAGGTCCCGGCCGTCGGGGGTGTGCAGGGTGGTGTCGAGCGAACGGACCTCCAGGACCGGGGTCATCCTCGCCCTCCCTTCGAACGCAGGTGTTCGCCCAGGTAGTTGAGGGCGAGGACGGTCAGGCAGAGCACCGCCGCCGGGGCGAGCGAGATCCACGGGGCGCTGCCGAGGGTGGTCCGGCCCTCGGCGATGATGCCGCCCCAGGACGGCTCCGGCGGGCGCAGCCCGAAGCCGAGGAAGCTGAGCGAGCCCTCGGCGACGATGGAGACGGTGGTGGCGGTGAACGCGAAGGTCAGCGCGACGGGGGCGACGTGCGGCACCACCTCGCGGCGCAGGATGCGCAGCGGCGCGGTGCCGATCATCCGGGCGGCCTGGACGAAGCCGCGCTCGCCGAGCGAGAGCACCACCGCGCGCACCACCCGGGTGAAGTGCGGGACGGTGAACAGGCCGATCAGGGCGCCGATCACGGTCAGGCCGGGCCCCCGCAGCGAGACCGCGATCATCACCAGGATCAGGGTGGGGACGGACATCAGCAGATCGGTGGCGAAGCCGATCAGCCTGTCGACCGGCCCGCGGAACCAGCCCGCCGCCAGGCCGAGCGCCCCGCCGCCGAGCAGGCCGACCGCGATGGTCAGCCCGGCGACGGAGAACGAGGCCCGGGCCCCGGCCACGGTCCGCTGGAGGACGTCGCGCCCGGCGGCGTCGGTGCCCAGCCAGTGGCCGGGGCCGGGCGCGGCGGACGGGTTGGCGAAGTCGCCGCGCAGCGGGTCGAAGCCGGGCAGCAGCGGGAACAACACGGCGGCGGTCACGACGACGGCCAGCCAGGTGCAGGCGGCCAGGACCCCGGCGGGCGGGCGGCGCCGCGCCGCTGCCTTGCGCGGCGCGCGGGTCGGAACGGTCTCAGCGACGCTCATCGGCGATCCTCGGGTCGATCGTGCGGTACAGCAGGTCCACGGCGAAGGTGGCCGCCACCACGGCGACGGCGCTGACCACCACCACGCCCTGCACCACCGGGAAGTCGCGGCCGTTGATCGCCCCGGAGACCAGGGTGCCGACGCCGGGCACCGCGAACAGCGACTCGACCAGCACCGAGCCGCCGAGCGACGTCCCGACGCCGATGCCGACGAGGGTGACCAGCGGCAGCGAGGAGGGCCGAAGGGTGCGGCGCAGCAGCAGCCGCACGGTGCCCATGCCGCGGCTGCGGGCGGCGGCGACGTAGGTCTGGTCGAGGGTCTCCAGCAGCTGGCCGCGCAGGGTGCGGGTGAACACCGCGGCCTCGGTGAGGCCGAGGGTGAGCGCGGGCAGCACCAGGTGGCGCAGGTTCTCCAGCGGGTTCTCGGTGAACGGGGTCCAGCCGGTGGCCGGCAGGATCCGCAGCTGGACGGCGGCGAGCCAGATCAGCAGCAGGCCGAGCACGAAGCCGGGCACGGCGAGCCAGACGAACGCGCCGGCGGTGGCGATCCGGTCGACCGCGCCGCCCGGCCGCCAGGCCGACCAGAGCGCGACCGGCAGGGCCAGACCGATCGCCACCACCTGGGCGGCGACGAAGAGTTCGAGGGTGACCGGGATCCGGTCGGCGAGCTCGGTGGTGACCGCGACGCCGTTGGAGAGGGAGTGGCCGAGGTCGCCGTGGAGGGCGTCGCCGAGCCAGCGCCAGGTGGCGGCGAACACGTTCTCGTCCAGCCCCAGCTTCGCCTCGTAGGCGGCGACCTGCTCGGGCGTGGCGGTGGGGCCGAGCGCGGCCAGGGCGGGGGAGCCGGGCATCAGCTTCGGGAACGAGAGCGCCGCGACGGTGACCAGCAGGAGCACCGCGGCGGCCCGGCCGAGCTGTCCCGCGGCCCGCCCCGCGGTTCGGAGCGCGGGCGTCACTTCTTCACCCAGAGCCCGGCCGGGGAGACGTTGACGACGGTCCGCCCGGAGAGGTCGGGCAGGCCGCCGGTCCTGGCCGAGGCCAGGAAGCCGACCGGGTTCTCGGTGAGGAAGAGGACCGGCGCCTCGTCGACGACCGCCTGCGCGGCCTTCTGGTAGGCGAGGGCCCGCCGGGCCGGGTCGACGGTGGCGCGCCCGGCGGCGATCGCCTGTCCGGCCTCGGCGTTGGTCCAGCCGGAGAAGTTGTAGGGGGAGTCCGGCCCGAAGAGGTTGGCCAGCGCGGTGTCGGTGTCGCCGAACATGCTGGTGACGAAGTCCATGACCTGGAACTGGCGCTGGTACATCGCGGTGCCCAGGCTCGCCTGGTCCAGCGGCTTGATGGTCATCCGCACGCCGATGTCGGCGAACATCTGCTGGAGCACGGTGGCGCGCTGCTGGCCCTCGGGCCGGCTGTCCACGAGGTACTCGAAGGAGAGGTCGGAGTGGCCGGCCTCGGCGAGCAGGGCGCGGGCCCGGGCCGGGTCCTTCGCCGGGTAGGCGGCGGTGCCGCGGTAGGGGGAGGCGGAGCCGATCGGGCCGTCGGAGAGCCTGCCCTGGTCGAGGTGGACGATCTTCTCGACGGCCGCGCGGTCCACCGCGTACTGCAGCGCCCGGCGCACCCGCACGTCGTCGAAGGGGGCGGCCCTGGTGTTGATCAGCACGGTGGAGGTGGAGCCGGGGCCGGTGGCCGTGCGCAGCCCGTCGCCGGGGGCCTGCCGGTACTGGGCGGCGGTCTCGGTCCAGACGAGGTCGGTGTCGCCGGAGCGCAGCGACTGGTAGCGGCTGTCGGTGTCGGGCAGCACCTTGTAGACGAGCTTGTCGGCGTGGCCCTTGGCGCCCCAGTAGGAGGGGTTGCGCACCAGGGTGGCGGAGACGCCCGGCTGCACGCTCTCCAGGGTGTAGGGGCCGGAGCCGACGGCCGGGGTGCCGTCCCCGGCGGGCGCCTCGGAGACGTAGCCGAGGGACCGGGTGAACAGGCTGGGGAAGGCGGCGTTCGGGGACTTCAGGGTGAAGGCGACGGAGGTCGGGGAGTTCACCGTCATGGCGCCGATGACGGCGGCGTCGGCGGCGCACGAGCACTTGGCCTCGGGCTTGGCGAGGCGGTTGACGTGGTCGACGACGGCCTGTGCGTCGAGCGGCCTGCCGTCGCTGAAGGTGACGCCCTCGCGCAGCTCCAGCGTCCAGCCGGCGGCGTCCGCGGTGGGGGTGAACGCCTTGGCCAGGTAGGGCTGGACGGTGCCGTTGTCGCCGTTGACCATCAGCGGGTCGTAGAGCGCGTTCGCCAGGATCATCATCGGCATCGCGGTGAGGCCGGAGTCGGCCGGGTCGAGCCTGGCGAACGGACGGTCGAGGCCGATCCGCAGGGTGCCGCCGTCGACGGCGGGGCCGTCGTCCGCGGGCGCCGAGCCGGTCGCGGGGGATCCGCCGGCGAGGTTGTCGTCGGAGGCCGAGCAGGCGCCGGCGCCGAGCGCGAGGGCGGCCGTGCAGACCGCGGATGCCAGAACGTGCGTGTGCCGCTTCATGGGTCCTCGTGGCTTCGGGGGAGAGGGTTCTTCGGAGGGGGAGGTCGGTGGATCCGGCCGTGCCGGACGCCGACGGACACCACCTTTTTTAAGTGGCACAACTGCCAATTGGCAGTTGTGCAAACTTCATGTGACGAACGGTCGACGACTTGGCGCTCGGCTTGAGCGGGCCCTGCCGGGCGTGATTGCGTACGGACCACGGCCGCGTGCGGCCGGACAGTCGACGAACGCGGTGCCCGCGACGGGCGGGCCCGAGGAGGGGCGAGCGGGTATGCAGGGGCAGGGGACGGACACCGTGGCGGAGCCCGGACTGCGTGACCGGAAGCGGGCGCGGACCAGGCAGGCCATCCGCACGGCGGGGCTCGACCTCTTCGAGGAGCAGGGCTTCGAGGGCACCACGGTGGACCAGATCTGCCGCCGGGCCGACGTCGCCCACCGGACCTTCTTCCGCTACTACGAGTGCAAGGAGGCGCTGCTCTTCGGGATGGACTTCGGCACCGCCTTCCTGGACGCCTTCGCCGCCGCCCCCGGCGGGCTGGAGCTCTGGGAGGCCTTCCGGCACGCCGGCGGCGCCGTCGACGGCCACCTGGAGGAGCCGGCCGAGCACACCGTGCGGCGCCGGGAGCTGCGGCGCCGGTTCATCGGGATCCGCAGCGTGCGCGACTTCGCGCTGGTCATGATCGACACCTTCTCCCAGCGGGCGGCGGCGATCGCGGCCGAGCGGCTGGACGTCGACCCGCTGGCCGACCTGCGGCCGCAGGCGTTCGCGGCGCTGATGGCCGGCATGACCCGGCGGCAGGTCGTCAACGGCAACGACATGCGCCCGCTGGAGGAATGGGTGGAGGCGTTCCGGGGCCTGCTCGTGGCCTACGCGGCGCCCGCCCCGGCGGCGCCCGCCGGAGCCGTCCGGTGAGCGTCTACCGGGCGGGCCCCGGGCCGCCGCCCGGCTCGCGGTAGTGCAGCACGAACCGCGCGCTGCTGCCGTCGATGCGCCGCCGCACGTACAGCGCGGGCGTGCCGTCCGGCGTGCAGCTGACGCCCTCGCGGACCAGCAGCGGGGTGCCCGGCGGCACCCCGAGCAGCTCCGCGTCGGCGAGGTCCGCGCCGATCGCGCCGAACGCCCGCCAGTCGTACTCCAGTTCCACCCCGGCCGCCCGGGCCAGGTCGAGCACCATGTTGCCGGGGCGGCCCGGCCGCAGCAGCCCGTCCGGCAGCGGTCCGGACGGCACCCAGTAGCTGCTCACCACCCGGGGCCGGCCGGCCAGCCTGATCACCGTGTCCACCCGGGACAGCTCCTCGGTGCCGCGCCCCAGCTGCCGGGCCGCCTCGTCGTCCTCGACGGAGCCGGCCACCGGCGGCGCGGCGACCACGAACTCGCCGTCCCCGGCCGTCTCCGGTGCTTCCGCGTCGAGCGGCAGCCCGCTGTGCACGCTGCCGAGGTCGAACCGCTGGCTGCGCGGGTCGACCGCGATCGACACCCGCACGGCCGGCGGACGGACGAAGGTCCCGACGCCGCGCCGGATCTCCAGCACGGCGGCCCGCTCCAGTTCGGCCACCGCCTGCCGGACGGTCAGCCGGTTGACGCCGAACTCGGTGCTCAGCTCCGGCTCGCTGGGCAGCCGGGAGCCCGCCGGGTACGTCCCGGCGTCGATGCGCTCCTGGAGCTGCCGGGCCAGCCGGCGGTACAGCGGTGTCTCGGTTCGGTGCGTCGCCACGCGCCGGATCCTACGGGGCCGGGTGGCGGCTTCCGTCCCCGGTCGTCCTGGTGTTCGTCCCGGTGTCGCTTGCCCGGCACCCCTCTCTCCGGGTAGACATCTAGACGTCTAGATGTCCTGCCCTCCCCGCTCCTCCGAGTCGTCACCCCCACCCCCGCACCACCGAAAGGCCCCGCCATGACCCTGGTCAACTTCCGCGACCCCGCCGCCCTCGCCGACCCGGAGGGCCGCTGGATCCGCCCGGGCGTGCTCCACCGCTCCGCCCAGCCCTACCCGGCCGACGACGCCGCGATCGTCGAGCAGCTGAACGCCGCCGGCGTCCGCACGATCATCGACCTGCGCGGCGACTCCGAGTGCGAGGACGCCGACTGGGCGCGGTCCCGGGCCGCCGGCATCGAGGTGGTCGCCGCCCGCGTCCAGCCCACCGGTCCCGGGCTGGAGGCCGCCATGAAGGACATGGCCACCGACGCGGACCTCGGCCTCTTCTACCTGCTGATGGCCGAGTCCGCCCCCGAGGCGGTGAAGCTCGCCGTCGAGGCCGCCGCCCGCCCCGGCGCCCTGCTGGTGCACTGCGCCGCCGGCAAGGACCGCACGGGCTGGCTGACCGCCCTGCTGCTCGACCTGCTCGGCGTCCCCGCCGAGGAGATCGTCGCCGACTACCACCGCACCACCGCGGCGCTGCCGCAGATCTTCGAGGGCCTGGCCGAGCGCAACCGCGCCGCCCTGAACGACTACCACGCGGGCTCGCTGACCGTTCCCCGCCCGCTGCTGGAGGCCCCGGCCGGCGCCATGGCCGCCTTCCTGGAGCTGGTCGACGCGCGCTACGGCGGCACCGAGGGCCTCCTCGCCCACTGCGGGGTGGACGCCGCGACCGTCGAGGCCTTCCGGGCCAAGGCCGCCGCCGGCGCGACCACCGCCGGAGTGACGGCATGAGGGCCCTGCTGCACCACACCGACGGCACGCCGTTCCGCGACCTCAACCACAACGGCACCATGGAGCCCTACGAGGACCCGCGGCTGCCCGTCGAGGAGCGCGTCGAGGACCTCCTCTCCCGGATGACCCTGGAGGAGAAGGCCGCGCAGATGTTCGTCGGCCGGATGATCGCCGGGAACACGGGCCCCTTCCCGTCCGGCGACCACCTGATCACCGAGCGCGGCCTCACCTCCTTCGGCATGACGATGGTGCCCGACGCCCGCGCGATGGCCGAGTGGAACAACCACGTCCAGGACCTCGCCGCCGCGGGCCGCCTCGGGATCCCGGTCACCCTCGCCTCCGACCCCCGGCACGGCTTCACCACCAACCCCGCCACCGCCTTCGCCGGCGGCGGCTTCTCGGTCGGCCCCGAGCCGATCGGCCTCGGCGCCACCGACGACCCGGAGCTGGTCGAGGAGTACACCGCGCTGATCGGCCGCGAACTGCGCGCCGTCGGCATCCGGGTCGCCATCCACCCGATGGCCGACCTCGCCACCGAGCCGCGCTGGGCCCGGATCAGCGGCACCTTCGGCGAGGACCCCGAGCGGGTCTCCCGGATCATCGCCGCCTACATCCGCGGCCTCCAGGGCGAGCGGATCGGGCCGGACAGCGTCGCCTGCATGACCAAGCACTTCCCCGGCGGCGGCCCGCAGCACAAGGGCGAGGACTCGCACTTCGCGGCCGGCCGCAGCCTGGTCTACCCGGGCGGCGCCCTGGAGCGGCACCTGCGCCCCTTCGAGGCCGCGTTCGAGGCCGGCACCGCGCAGATCATGCCCGCCTACGCGATCCCGGCCGGCTCCGGGCTCAGTGAGGTCGGCGCCAACTTCAACCACGACGTCATCACCGGCCTGCTGCGCGGCAGGTACGGCTTCGACGGCGTGGTGTGCACCGACTTCAACGCCATCACCGGCATGGAGATCCCCGGCATCGTCAGCCTGCCGCCGCGGCACTGGGGCGTCGAGGAGCTGTCGGTGCCCGAGCAGGTCGCGATGACCCTGCACGCCGGGGCCGACCAGCTCGGCGGCGAGACCGACCCCGGGCTGATCCTCGGCGTGGTCCGCTCCGGCGCCGTCACCGAGGCCCGCCTCGACGAGTCGGTCCGCCGCATCCTGCGCGACAAGTTCCGCCTCGGCCTGTTCGACGACCCGTACGTGGACGCCGACGCCGCCGCCTCGCTGGTCGGCGCCCCGGCCGGCCGCGCGCTCGGCCGCAGGGTCCAGGCCGCCTCGCTGGTCCGCCTCGCCGGCCGGCCGCTGACCGGGGAGCGGATCTACGTCGAGGGCGTGGACGCCGGGACGGCGGCCCGCTACGGGACCGTCGTCGAGCGCCCGGAGGACGCCGACGTCGCCGTCGTCCGCCTCGCCACGCCGTACGAGAAGCGCGAGGGGATGCTGGAGCAGCACTTCCACACCGGCACCCTGGAGTTCGCAGCGGAGGAGGCGGCCCGGATCACCGCGCTCGCCGGCACCGTCCCCACCGCCGTCGTCGCCCTGCTCGAACGCCCCGCCGTGCTGACCCCGCTCGCGCCCCACGCGGCCCTGCTGGTCGGCGAGTTCGGCGCGTCGGACGAGGTCGTCCTGGACGCGGTGCTCGGCCGCGCCCCGATGACCGGCACCCTGCCGTTCGACCTGCCCCGCTCCGACGCCGCCGTCGAGGCCTCCCGCGAGGACGTGCCCTTCGACACCGCCGACCCGCTCTTCCCCTGCGGCCACCCCACCGCCCCGCGCCCGGCCTGAGCCGCGCCGCGCGGAACCGGGGGAGCGGGCGGCGGCCTCGTCGGTGTCACCGTAGAACTCGCTGATGCCCATGGCACCGAAGCCCTGGACGCCGACCTCCGGTC
>NZ_JBHJRC010000171.1:0-17800 GCF_042261735.1 Kitasatospora sp. NPDC056327
GGAAGTCGGCCAGGCCGACTTCCTGCGCACGGGCTATGTAGACCGGTCTGCATATTCCGGGTGCCGGGGTGGGGTGGAACCGGGGCGTGATTCGTGGGCGTCCGGGAGGGGGCGGCGGGTTGCGTGGGGCAGGGGGTGGGGTGCCCCGGGGCGGCGTGCCGACGGGCCGTACGGCGAGGACCCTGGGACGTCTGGGAGACTGACCCTGATGACAACTGCGAAGACCACCGTTATGGCCACCCTCGCCGAAGGCGTGCGGGCCGAGGCGACCATCGACCTCGCCGCCCTGCGCGGCAACCTCGACGCGCTGCGCGAGCGCATCGGCGGCGCCACGGTGATGGCCGCGGTCAAGGCGGACGCCTACGGCCACGGCGCGGTCCGCTGCGCCCGGGAAGCGGTCGCCGCAGGTGTGGGCTGGCTTGGCACCGCCACGCCGGAGGAGGCGCTCGCCCTGCGCGCCGGAGGCATCCGCCCGGACGAGGCCCGCATCCTCTGCTGGCTCTGGACCCCCGGCGGCCCCTGGCACGAGGCGCTCTTCGCCGACCTCGACATCTCGGTCGGCGGCCAGTGGGCGCTGACCGAACTGCTCGACGCCGTCCGCGCCACCGGCATCCCGGCCAGGGTCCACCTCAAGGCCGACACCGGCCTCGGCCGCAACGGCTGCCAGCCGCACGACTGGCCCGAGCTGGTCGCCGCCGCCCGCCGCGCCGAGCTGGACGGCCGGCTCACCGTGGTCGGCGTCTGGTCGCACTTCGCCGCCGCCGACGAGCCCGGCCACCCCTCCATCCAGGCCCAGCTGGACGCCTTCCGCGCCGCCCTGGCCACCGCGGAGGCGGCCGGCCTGCGCCCCGAGGTGCGTCACCTGGCCAACTCGCCGGCCACCCTGCTGCTCCCGCAGTCGCACTTCGACATGGTCCGCACCGGCCTCGCGATGTACGGGCTCTCGCCGGTTCCCGACGTCGGCTCGCCCGCCGACTTCGGCCTGCGCCCGGTGATGTCGCTGACCGCCCGGCTGGCCCTGGTCAAGCATGTCCCCGGCGGTCACGGCGTCAGCTACGGCCACCACTACACCACCCCCGGCCCGACCACCCTCGGTCTCGTCCCGGTCGGCTACGGCGACGGCATCCCCCGCCACGCCAGCGGGATCGGCCCGGTGCAGATCGACGGCAAGTGGCGGACCGTGGCCGGCCGGGTGGCGATGGACCAGTTCGTCGTCGACCTCGGCGGCGACACCCCGCCCATCGGTGACGAGGTGCTCGTCTTCGGCAACGGCGACCGCGGCGAGCCGACCGCCGAGGACTGGGGCCGCGCCTGCGGCACCATCTCCTACGAGATCGTGACCCGGATCGGCTCCCGCGTCCCGCGCCGCTACGTCGGCGGCCTCGACGAGGGCCTGCTCGGATGAGCGAGCAGGCCGGCACCGGTCCGGTGGAGGCGGTCGGCCGGGCGGCCCGGGTGGTCAAGGCCGCCGAGGCGGCCACCGGGGTGAGCCGGGCCGGTCTGATCGGCATCTCGGTCGGTGTGCTCGCGGCGGGCGCCGCCGCCGGTGTGGCCGTCGAACGGCTGACGGTCGGCCGGACGATGCGCCGCCGGGCCCGCGCCGAACTGGACGCCAACGCCCCGTACGGCTCGCTGCGCGGACGCCCGCGCACCGTGGCCGCCGCGGACGGCACCGAGCTGTACGTCGAGCTCGACGGCATCGGCAGCACCGACGGCACTGACGGCACCGGGGGCCCCGACGCCGGGGACCGGGCCGCCCCCGGGAGCGGGTCCGCCGGGCCGGCGACGGCCGGTGGGCGGAAGGCCGGTGCCGGGAGCAGGGCGACGGCCGAGCCGCTGACCGTGGTCTTCTGCCACGGCTACTGCCTCAACCAGGACAGCTGGCACTTCCAGCGCGCCGCGTTCCGCGCCGGTGTGCGGCTGGTCTTCTGGGACCAGCGCAGTCACGGCCGGTCCGAGCGCTCCCGCACCTTCCTGGCCGGGGAGCCGGCCAGCATCGACCAGCTCGGGGGCGATCTCCGGGCGGTGCTCGACGCCGTGGCGCCCACCGGCCCGCTGGTCCTGGTCGGCCACTCGATGGGCGGCATGACGATCATGGCGCTCGCCGACCAGTACCCCGGGCTGTTCCGCGACCGGGTGGCCGGCGTCGCGCTGATCGGCACCCTGGCGGGCAACTGGGACACCGTCACCTTCGGCCTGCCGACGGCCGGCGCCAAGCTGTTCCGCAGGGTCGCGCCGGGCATGATGAAGCTGCTCGGCCGTCAGGTCGACCTGGTGGAGGCGACCCGCCGGCTCGGTGCGGACGTGAGCGCCGTCTTCTACCGGCGCTTCTCCTTCGGCGGCAAGGACGTCGACCCGGGCGTGGTCCGGTTCGCCGAGCAGCTGCTGGACGCCACCCCGATCGACGTGGTGGCCGAGTTCTACCCGGTGTTCTCGGTGCACGAGAAGACCGACGCCCTCGCCGCCCTGCGGGGCATCCCCGCCCTGGTGCTGACCGGCACCAAGGACCTGCTGACCCCGCCCGGCCACGGCGAGGTGATGGCCGAACGGCTGCCGGGTGCCGAGCTGGTCCTGGTCGAGGACGCCGGCCACCTCGTGATGCTGGAACGCCCCGACCTGGTGAACCACCACCTGGCCGCCCTGTTCGCCCAGGCCGCCCGCTTCCGCGGCGCGGCCCCGCTGCCGCCCCAGGTCGGCGAGCCGTCCTGAGGCGGACCGGCCCCGGGACGGAGCGGCCCCGGGACGGAGCGGCCCCGGGACGGAGCGGCCCCGGGACGGAGCGGCGCCGGGACGGAGCGGCGCCGACCGGCGGGGGCCCGGACCGGGCCGGGCGCGGGCGGCGGCGGGGATGTGGCACGGTAGCGGGGGCGCCCGGGAGCCGGTGCGCCGCCGTACGGACCGAAGGGCTTGAATCGCGCATGGGCTCGCACGCCTCTCTCACCGTCGCCACCCCCGACCGGATGGGCCGGCTCGGCCGGGAGCTGGCCGCGCTCCTGCGGCCGGGGGACCTGGTGCTGCTCTCCGGCGAGCTGGGGGCGGGGAAGACCACGCTGACCCGGGGTCTGGGCGAGGGCCTCGGGGTGCGCGGCGCCGTCACCTCGCCGACCTTCGTGATCGCCCGGGTGCACCCGTCGCTGGTCGGCGGCCCCGCGCTGGTGCACGTCGACGCGTACCGCCTGGGCGGGGACCTCGACGAGATGGAGGACCTCGACCTGGACGTCTCGCTGCCGGAGTCGGTGGTGGTGGTCGAGTGGGGCGAGGGCAAGGTCGAGCGGCTCTCGGAGGACCGCCTGGAGGTCCGGATCGGGCGGGCGATCGGCGCCGAGGCGGCGGAGGACGACCTGGACCCGCGCCGGGTGGAGCTCACCGGGATCGGCGGGCGCTGGGACGGCGTCGACCTGTCCGCGCTGGTCTGACGGCGCCGTTCCGGCGGTCCCGGCCCGCGACTGTCACGGTTTGCCGACAGTCCGTCGGGAAGATGTTGCGGTCCGGGCCGCGGGCGTGGTGGGATGGTTCCTGAGGTTAGGTCTGCCTAACTAGGGAGGCGTCATGCCGAGCACCACGCCCGCCCCGGAACGCGCACCGCGCTGCACCGGAACCGAGGGACCCGCCCGCCGTGCCGCGGGGGAGCCGATGAGGGCCCTGCTGGCCGCCTGTGCGGCGGCGGAGGCGGTCTCCACCCCGCCCGGACGCCGGCCGGCCGGGCACGCCGGGGACGGACCGGCGGACGGCTCCGCCCACGGGACCGGTGCCGCGCACGAACCCCGCCGCGCCGCGTAACCGGCCCCCCGCACAGCCGGACGGGCCGAACGAGGGGCGCCCCGCAGAACCGGGCGCCCCGCGTAACCGGCCGCCCGCACGGCCGGACGGCCCGCGTCACCCGCGCCGCCGTCCGCCCCCGTGGTCGCCCCGGTCAGGGGATCACGACCACCTTGGTGTCCTTCGGCGCGAAGTCCCAGAGCAGCTGCCCGTCGGCCCGGCTGCTGCGGATGCCGCCGGTCTTGGTCTTCGCCTCGCCGCCCCCGATGGAGGAGGCGGAGGAGGTCGCGGACGGCGTCGGCGCGGCGGCCGGCGTGCCGGTGGCACCGTCCACGGCCGCGCTGAACCCGAACACCACGCCGTTCTGCTGGGCGAACCGCACCACGTGCTCGATCTGCTTGCCGTCGGTGCCCGTCCCGGACGGGGTCCGGCTGTACACGGGGTAGCTGCCGGGAGCCGGTTCGACGGTGCCGGGGGTGACCGGGAAGGTGGCCACGGTCTGCGGCGTCTTCTTGGGGTCGATCAGCCAGACGTAGTGCGAGCCCACCGAGTAGACGACCCGCAGTCCGGTGCCCGTGCCGCTGGTGGGCAGGGCCGGGGCGGTCGGCGTGGGGGTGGCGGTCGGGGTGGCCGAGGCGGCCGGTCCGGTGGGGGAGGCGGCGGTGCTCGTGCCCGGGTTGGCGGCGACCGCGCGGTCCTGCGCGCCGTTGGCCTGGAAGGCCAGCAGGCTCACCACCGCCAGGGCCCCCAGGGTCAGCCCCGTGACCACAACTCCAGGACCCATCTTCGCCACGTGTGCTCCCACCGCCGTCCCAAAACCGTCGGCCCCATCGTGCCAGGTCCGTCCGTCCGGTCCGCATCGCGTCGGACGTGTGTTCCGCCGTGGAGCGGGTTTTCGGCCGCGCGGAGCACCGGCGCGGCCCGCACGGAGCACGCGCCCGCGCCCACGAGCAGCACGCGCCCGGACCCACGGAGCGGGCACCCGCGCCCGCCCGGGGCGGCGGACGGAACCGGGGCCCGACCGCCCACCGTCCGACCGGTCTAACCTTGACCCGTGCTGCTGCTCGCGTTCGACACCGCTACCCCCGCCGTCACCGCCGCCGTCCACGACGGCACGAGCGTCCTCGCCGAGACCGACCAGGTCGACGCCAGGCGCCACGGCGAACTCCTGCTGCCCGCGATCGACCAGGTGCTGCGGGCGGCCGGTGTCGACCGGCACCGGCTGACCGGCATCGCCGTTGGCGTCGGCCCGGGCCCCTACACCGGCCTGCGGGTCGGCCTGGTGACCGCCGCCGCCCTGGGGCACGCGCTCGACCTGCCCGTGCACGGCGTCTGCACCCTGGACGCGATCGCCCACCGGGCCCGCGCCGAGGGCCTGGCCGGCGAGCCGTTCACGGTGGCCACCGACGCCCGCCGCAAGGAGGTCTACTGGGCCTCCTACGACGCGGACGGCCGCCGGACCGAGGGGCCGTCGGTGGACCGCCCGGGCGAGCTGACCCCGCCGACCCGGTCGGTCGGCGCGGGCGCGCTGCTCTACCCGGACGCCTTCCCCGGCGCGCACGGCCCGGAGCACGTCTCGGCCGGCGCGCTCGCCGGGTTCGCCGCCGCCGAGCTGGCCGCCGGACGGGCCCTGCTGCCCAACGCCCCGCTCTACCTGCGCCGCCCGGACGCCCAGGTGCCGGCCGGCTACAAGCCGGTGCTCCCGGCGTGACCGGTCCGAGCACCACCGGCCCGGCCGTGCCGGACGGGGCCGCCGGACCGGGCGCCGCGCTGCGCCCGATGCGCTGGTGGGACATCGCCCCGGTGCTGGCGCTGGAGCACGAGCTGTTCCCCGAGGACGCCTGGTCGGCCGGGATGTTCTGGTCCGAACTGGCCGAGGCCCGCCCCGGGGGCACCCGTCACTACACCGTGGCCGCCGCCCCGGACGGCACGGTCGTCGGCTACGCCGGGCTGATGGCGGTGGCCGGCGAGGGCGACGTCCAGACCATCGCCGTCGACGGCCGCCACCAGGGCACCGGCCTCGGCGCGGCGCTCCTCGCGGACCTGGTCGGGGAGGCCGGCCGGCGCGGCTGCGCGGACCTGCTGCTGGAGGTCCGGGTGGACAACGCCCGCGCGCAGCGGCTCTACGAGCGCTTCGGCTTCGAGCCGGTCGGCATCCGGCGCGGCTACTACCAGCCGGCCGGCATCGACGCGCTGGTCATGCGCCTCGACCTCGCGGCGGCCGCCACGGCCGCCGCCACCGCCGTCCCCGCGGCCGGCGCCGCCCCCGAAGACCTCGACGAACCCGCGGACGACCCGCGACCGGACGTGAAGAAGGACACCCCCCATGGCTGACGAACCGCTCGTCCTCGGCATCGAGACCTCCTGCGACGAGACCGGCGTCGGCATCGTCCGCGGCACCACCCTGCTCGCCGACGCGGTGGCCTCCAGCGTCAACGACCACGCCCGCTTCGGCGGCGTCGTCCCCGAGATCGCCAGCCGCGCCCACCTGGAGGCGATGGTCCCGACCATCCAGCGGGCCCTGGACACCGCGGGCGTCAGGGCGAGCGACCTGGACGGCATCGCCGTCACCGCGGGCCCGGGCCTGGCCGGCGCGCTGCTGGTCGGCGTGAGCGCCGCCAAGGCCTACGCGTGGGCGCTGGACAAGCCGCTCTACGGGGTCAACCACCTCGCCTCGCACATCTGCGTGGACCAGCTGGAGCACGGCCGGCTGCCGTCGCCGACGATGGCCCTGCTGGTCTCCGGCGGGCACTCCTCGCTGCTGCTCAGCGAGGACATCACCACCGACGTCCGGCCGCTCGGCGCCACCATCGACGACGCGGCCGGCGAGGCCTTCGACAAGGTGGCCAGGGTGCTCGGTCTCGGCTTCCCCGGCGGCCCGGTGGTGGACCGCACCGCCCGCGAGGGCGACCCGAAGGCGATCGCGTTCCCGCGCGGCCTGACCGGGCCCAAGGACCCGGAGTACGACTTCTCCTTCTCCGGACTGAAGACCGCCGTCGCCCGCTGGGTGGAGGCGAAGCGCCGGGCCGGTGAGGAGGTGCCGGTCGCGGACGTCGCGGCGTCCTTCCAGGAGGCGGTCACCGACGTGCTGACCCGCAAGGCGGTCAAGGCCTGCAAGGACAACGGCGTCGACCACCTGATGATCGGCGGCGGCGTCGCGGCCAACTCCCGGCTGCGCGAGATGGCCCTGCAGCGCTGCGAGAAGGCGGGCATCCGGCTCCGGGTGCCGCGTCCGGGCCTGTGCACCGACAACGGCGCGATGGTCGCCGCGCTCGGCAGCGAGATGGTGTGGCGGGACCGCGCGCCGTCCTCGCTCGACCTGTCGGCGGACTCCTCGCTGCCGGTCACCGACGTCCACGTCCCGCACACGGACTTCCACGGCCAGGCGTACCGGGCGCTGGGCGGCGGGCAGCGGTGACCACCATCGCGGCGATGTGGGAGGCCAGGGCCGCCGACGGGCGTGCCGCCGAGCTCTCGGCCTGGGTCCGGGAGAGCGCGCTGCCCGCGCTGCGCGGCTCCGCCGGGCTGCTGCGCGCCGAGCTGTTCGCCGCCCCGGCCGAGGGCGGGGGGAGGGTGCTGCTGATCACCTGGTGGTCCGGCGCGCCGGTGCCGGTGGCCGAGCCGCCGGCGGCCCTGCTGGGCCGTCCGGTGCACCGCTGGTCCTTCACCAGCGAGCACGTGGAGTAGCCGCCGGCAGCCGTTCGCACGTCCGAGCGGGAACCGAACGCCCGAGCGTTACCGTGCTAGCGATCGAGATCGCTGGACGGAAGCTGGGAGCGCGGCGCGGTGAACAGGCACGGGCGGAGCAGGACGACGGCGTGCGCGGCGGGGGCACTGGCCCTGCTGGCCGCCGCCACCGGGTGCTCGGGCGGCGGGGACGGCGGCGGCGCCGCGTCCGCCCGGCCGGCGGCCGCGAGCGGCACCGCCCCGGCCCCGGCCGGCTCCACCGCGCCGCAGCGGCCCGCCACGCCGCCGGCCCCCGCCCCGGCCGCCGGGGACGCCGCCGCCTGGGCGAAGTGGCACCTCACCCCGCTGCCGCCCGCGCCGCCGGCGCCCGCCGACAAGCCGGTGAAGCTCCAGCGGACCGGCCCGGTCCCGGTCCTCAGCGAGGTGCGGACCGGCGACAAGGTGGTCTTCGTCACCATCGACGACGGCGCCGAGAAGGACCCGGGGTTCGTCGAGATGCTGACCGACCTCAGGGTGCCGGTCTCGATGTTCCTGACCCGCGACATCGTCAAGGACGACTACGGCTACTTCAAGCGGCTCCAGGCGCTCGGCAACCACGTCCACAACCACACCGTCGACCACGCCCAGCTGAGCAGGGTGACGCCGGAGAAGCAGAGGTCCGAGATCTGCGACGCCCAGGCCGCGCTCACCCAGCAGTACGGCACCCCGCCGCTGCTGTTCCGCCCGCCGTACGGGGACGGCGCCAACACCCCGGCGCTGAACGCCTCGGTCCAGCAGTGCGGGCCGCGGGCGATCGTGCTGTGGCGCGAGTCCATGCAGATCCACGACATGCAGTACCAGGCGGCGGACAAGAGGCTGCGGCCCGGCGACATCGTGCTCGCCCACTTCCGGGGCCCCAAGGACCTCAAGGGCGAGACGATGACGCAGATGTTCGGGGAGCTGCTGGCCCGGATCCAGGAGCAGGGCTTCGCGGTCGCCCGGCTGGAGGACTACATCGAGGCGCCGGCCGCCTGAACCGCCGCGGCCGGGCCGGTCACCGGACGGCCGAGCATCATCAGCGGGCCGTGGTCGGTGCGGCTGAGGATCACCGTCACGCTGTTCGGCCCGCTCGGCTTCAGCTGACGGCGCAGCTCCTCCGGCGTGATCGCCATCCCGCGCTTCTTGATCACCACGGTGCCGACGCCGCGCTCGCGCAGCAGCGCCTTGAGCCTCTTGATGTGGAACGGCAGCACGTCGGTCAGCTCGAAGCCGTGCGCGTACGGGGTGTCGACCAGCTCGTCCGAGGTGACGTAGGCGATCTTCGGGTCGATCAGCCGGCCGTTCACCCGCCCGGCCACCTCGGCGACCAGGTGGGCGCGGATCACCGCGCCGTCCGGCTCGTAGAGGTAGCGGCCGACCGGGCCGGCCGGCGGGTCGGGCAGGTCGCCGCCGGTGAGGCTGGCCCGTTGCGGCAGCAGGGTGGCGCGGTGCGGGTGCCCGGCCCGGGTGCCGAACCAGAGCACCGCCTCCTTGACGTCGCCGTGGTCGGAGACCCACTCGGCCTCCGTGTCGGCGGGCACCGCCTCGTGCGGGATGCCGGGGGCCACCTTGAGCGCGCCGACCGGGGTGCGCCGGCCGGCTCCGATCGCCCAGGACAGCGGCGGCGCGTACGCCTCGGGGTCGAACACCCGGCCGCGCGAGGTGCGGCGGGCGGGGTCGGTGAAGACCGCGTCGAAACCGGTGACGTCGACGTCGGCGACGTCGGCGCAGCGCACCTCGACCCGGTCGGCCAGGCCCAGGGCGGCCGCGTTGGCGGCGGTGGCGGCGCAGGCGGCCGGGTCACGGTCGACGGC
The DNA here is from genome assembly GCF_042261735.1 of Kitasatospora sp. NPDC056327. Classification (NCBI taxonomy): domain Bacteria; kingdom Bacillati; phylum Actinomycetota; class Actinomycetes; order Kitasatosporales; family Streptomycetaceae; genus Kitasatospora; species Kitasatospora sp. NPDC056327. Next base: position 9,279 of record NZ_JBHJRC010000171.1, read on the forward strand.
GAGCACCTCGATGCCGGCCCGGGCCAGCGCGAGCACATCGCCGCCGATCCCGCAGCAGAGGTCGGCCAGCCGCCTCACCCCGAGGTCCGCGAAGCGGCGCGCCCGCCACTCGGCGACCTCGCGCCGGGTGGACTGCTCGACGCCGTCGGGCGTGAAGTACATGAGATCGGCGTCGGCGCCGAACTTGGCCCGGGCCCGCTGCCGCAGCCGGGCCTGTCCGAAGGCGGCCGACACCAGTTCGGCCGGGTGCTCCCTGCGCAGCCGGGTCGCCAGCGCCAGCTCCTCCCCGGGCGCGAACTCGCGCAGTTCGGCGAGCAGGGTCTGGCCCCGGTCGGTCAGCAGGGGCCGCAGGTCGTCGTTCTCCACGGGGCCATTCTCACCGGTCAGAGGTTGTGGAGGGCGACCACGACGAAGCCCGGGTAGAGGAACGGCGACACCGCGGCGACGGCCGCGACCACCGGGTACCCGCTGCGCCGGGCGATCCGGGTGGCCAGGCAGGCCGCGGCCAGCACGAGCACCCCGGTGACCACCAGGACGGTCGTCGTGCGGGACGCCGAGCAGCGCCACCCCGTGGTCCGGGCGACCGCCGAGCCGGCCTGGAGGACCGCGAGGGGCAGGGCCGTGAACACCGGCAGGAGGATCACCGCGAACAGGAGGTCTTTCCACCGGGGAGGCCGGGTGCCGGCCGGCGTCGTGGTCATGGCCCGAGTCTGCGGCCCGGGTGCGGCCCCGCACATGAGTACGGCTACTCATCCGCTCCGGGCGTCCGACGCGCGCGGCGTTGGCACTCTGGTTGACTGAGTGCTAACTGCGGCCTATGGTCGTCCTTGGCACTCCCCACCGGGGGAGTGCTAACGCGAGAAAGCGTGTCTGACCCCCGCGACGGCAGATGCGCAGGCTCGCCCCTACCCGTTAGAAAACCCCGTAATCTCCGAAGGGGAGCTCGGACGTGACCACCAGCAGCAAGGTTGCCATCAAGCCGCTCGAGGACCGCATCGTGGTCCAGCCGCTCGACGCCGAGACCACCACGGCCTCCGGCCTGGTTATCCCGGACACCGCCAAGGAGAAGCCCCAGGAGGGCGTCGTCCTGGCCGTCGGCCCGGGCCGCTTCGAGGACGGCCAGCGTCTGCCGCTCGACGTCGCCGTGGGTGACATCGTCCTGTACTCGAAGTACGGCGGCACCGAGGTGAAGTACCAGGGCGAGGAGTACCTCGTCCTCTCCGCCCGCGACGTTCTCGCCATCATCGAGAAGTAAAGGCGTCCAGCCACGCCCCGGATCCGTGTCCCTAGTGACAGGGGACCGGGGCGTGGCTGTTGGTTCACGTAGTCGAGCGGCCGCGCGGCCGCACCCCCGAGGGAATAGGGAACATGGCGAAGATCCTGCAGTTCGACGAGGACGCCCGCCGCTCGCTGGAGCGCGGTGTCAACAAGCTGGCCGACACCGTCAAGGTGACCATCGGCCCCAAGGGCCGCAACGTCGTCATCGACAAGAAGTTCGGCGCCCCGACCATCACCAACGACGGTGTCACCATCGCCCGTGAGGTCGAGCTCGACGACCCGTACGAGAACCTTGGCGCGCAGCTCGTCAAGGAGGTCGCCACCAAGACCAACGACGTCGCGGGCGACGGCACCACCACCGCCACCGTGCTGGCCCAGGCCCTGGTCAACGAGGGTCTGCGCAACGTCGCCGCCGGTGCCGGCCCGGCCGCCCTGAAGAAGGGCATCGACAAGGCCGTCGCCGCCGTCTCCGAGCACCTGCTGTCGGTCGCCCGCGAGATCGAGGGCAAGGACGACGTCGCCGCCGTCGCCACCCTCTCCGCCCAGGACTCCCAGGTCGGCGAGCTGATCGCCGAGGCGATCGACAAGGTCGGCAAGGACGGTGTCATCACCGTCGAGGAGTCGAACACCTTCGGCGTGGAGCTGGACTTCACCGAGGGCATGCAGTTCGACAAGGGCTACCTGTCGCCGTACTTCGTCACCGACGCGGAGCGGCAGGAGGCGGTCCTGGAGGACCCGTACATCCTGATCAACCAGGGCAAGATCTCCTCCATCCAGGAGCTCCTGCCGCTGCTGGAGAAGATCCTGCAGGGCGGTTCCTCCCGCCCGCTGCTGATCATCGCCGAGGACGTCGACGGCGAGGCGCTGTCCACCCTCGTGGTGAACAAGATCCGCGGCACCTTCAACGCGGTGGCCGTCAAGGCCCCGGGCTTCGGCGACCGCCGCAAGGCGATCCTCGGCGACCTGGCCACCCTGACCGGTGGCACCGTGATCTCCGAGGAGGTCGGCCTCAAGCTCGACCAGGCCGGTCTGGACGTGCTGGGCTCCGCCCGCCGCGTGACCGTCACCAAGGACGAGACCATCGTCGTCGACGGTGCCGGTGAGGCCGACGCCGTGGCCGGCCGCGTCGCCCAGATCAAGGGCGAGATCGCCAACACCGACTCGGACTGGGACCGCGAGAAGCTGCAGGAGCGCCTGGCCAAGCTGGCCGGCGGCGTCTGCGTCATCCGCGTCGGTGCCGCCACCGAGGTGGAGCTCAAGGAGCGCAAGCACCGCCTGGAGGACGCCATCTCGGCGACCCGTGCCGCGGTCGAGGAGGGCATCGTCGCCGGCGGTGGCGCCTCGCTCGTCCACGCCGCCAAGGTGCTGGACGAGGGCCTGGGCCTGTCCGGCGACGAGGCCACCGGTGTCGCGGTCGTCCGCAAGGCGCTGCACGAGCCGCTGCGCTGGATCGCCCAGAACGCCGGCCTTGAGGGCTACGTCATCACCTCCAAGGTCTCCGAGCTGGAGCCGGGCCAGGGCTACAACGCCGCCACCGGCGAGTACGGCGACCTGGTCAAGGCCGGCGTCATCGACCCGGTCAAGGTCACCCGCTCCGCCCTGGAGAACGCCGCCTCGATCGCCTCCCTGCTGCTCACCACCGAGACCCTCGTGGTGGAGAAGAAGGAAGAGGAGGCCGACAACGGCCACTCGCACGGCGGTCACGGCCACTCGCACTGAGGCCGGCAGCGACCGACCGGAGGCCCGGTCCGCACCCCGTGAGGGGTGGCGGGCCGGGCCTCCGGCGTCCCGTGGTGCTCCAGCATTCAACCATCAGTTGAATTTTGCATGAAGCAAAGAATTCCTTATATCTTTGGGGCATGATCGAGGCCCGCCACCTGCGCGTCCTGCGTGCCGTCGCACGCACCGGCTCCTTCTCCGCCGCCGCCCGCGAACTCGGCTGTACCCAGCCCGCCATCAGCCAGCAGATGAAGGCCCTGGAGAAGTCGGTGGACACCCCGCTGGTGGTCCGCTCGGGCCGCGGGATGCAGCTGAGCGAGGCCGGCCGGGTACTGCTCAAGCATGCCACCGGGATCCTCGCCGGGCTCTCCGCCGCGGAGGAGGAGGTGGCGGCGATCGCCGGGCTGCGGGCCGGACGGGTGCGGCTGGTCTCCTTTCCGACGGCGAGTTCGACACTGGTGCCGTCGGCCGTCGCCCGGCTGCGGGACAGCCATCCGGGCGTGCGCGTGTCGCTGGTCGAGGCGGAGCCGCCGGAGTCGCTGGCGATGCTGCGCGGCGGCGAGTGCGAGGTCGCGCTCGCCTTCCGCTACCCGCAGGCCCCCGGGGTGGTCCCCGCGCCGGCGCCCGCGCCCGCGCACGGCACCCCGCGCGAGGTGCGTGCCGAGGCCAACCTGGAGGCCCAGCAGCTGAGCGCGTGCGCCGACTGGTCCGACCTGGTGGTGACCCCGCTGCTGGACGACCCGCTGGTCGGCCTGCTGCCCGCCGGGCACCGGCTGGCCGGGCGCGGCGGGCCGGTGGAGCCGGCCGAACTCGCGGGGGAGCAGTGGATCGCCGGCTGTCCGCAGTGCCGGGGCCACCTGGTGGAGCTGTGCGCGGGCGCCGGCTTCGAGCCGCGGATCGACTTCGCGACCGACGACTACCCGGCGGTGGTCGGGCTGGTCGCCGCCGGGCTGGGGGTGGCGGTGCTGCCCGGCCTGGCGCTGGAGTCGGTGCGCCCGGACGGGGTGGAGACGGTGACGGTGCGCACCGCCACCGGGGCGCCGGCGGTGCGGCAGGTGGTCGCGCTGACCCTCCCGGACCTCGCCGAGGTGCCGGCGGTGGCACTGATGCTGGAGCGGCTGTCGGGGGCGGCCGCCGGGCGCTGACGCGCCGGGCGGGACGGCTCGGACCCCGGACGGCCGTCGCCCCGGGAAGAAACGTTTCTCCCCGATGGGGCGGAGTCGGCGTCCTAGGACTGGGCCACGCTCGGCGCGGCGAGCGGGACCTCCACCAGGCGGTGGCGCGAGCGGCCCATCAGCTCCTCGCGCTCGTCCTCGGTCAGGCCGCCCCAGACGCCGTACGGCTCCCGGACGGCCAGCGCGTGGGCGGCGCACTCGGTGCGCACCGGGCAGCGCATGCAGACCTCCTTGGCGCTCGCCTCGCGCGAGCTGCGGGCCGCGCCGCGCTCGCCCTCGGGGTGGAAGAAGAGCGAGCTGTCCACACCGCGGCAGGCCGCGGAGAGCTGCCAGTCCCAGAGATCCGCGTTGGGGCCGGGGAGGCGGGAGAAATCTGCCATGGCTCATTCCCTTCAGAGGTCGTCGACCGCGGGCCGGCCGCCGACGGATGGCGTCGGCGACGGCACGGCGGGGCGTCCGGCGCGGTGTGGACACCTGGAAATATGACTTACGGCAACTCCATGGACAAGTCACCCACAGAGTGGCACAACAGTCAATGACCATACAAAAGCTCTAAAAACGGGCAAAGTGGGCATGAGTGCGCGGCCGGCAACCGCCGGGCGCGGACGTGGCAATCGGGTGGCCGACAGGCGCGCGGGGCCCCGTGCGAATGTGCGGGTCGTACGCCGACCGCGCGCGAGCTGGGCAAAAGTGCGGCGTGTGCACCGCGATGCGGCTGATCGGTAACGGGTCGGCCACGTACAGTGGTGGAGATGGCCCCGAAGGCCGTAACTCATTCGAGTGACGGTCGTTGGAAGTGCGGAGGCGGTTAGCGGACGCCGGACGTCGGGAACGATCGCGGGGAATCTCAGGCGATCAGCACGGAGTCTGACGCCGATCGGCCGTGTCGGAGAGGTTCGTACCAGCCAGGAGGCTCAACGTGACGCGGATCAGCTGCGGAGGACGACGGTCATGACTTCCGTTCTCGTTTGCGACGATTCCCCGCTCGCCCGCGAGGCGCTTCGCCGCGCGGTCGCGACCGTACCCGGTGTCGATCGGGTCACCACCGCGACGAACGGGGAGGAGGTCCTCCGCCGCTGGGTGGCCGACCGCTCCGATCTCGTCCTGATGGACGTCCGGATGCCCGGCCTCGGCGGGGTGGAAACGGTTCGGCGGCTGCTGTCCGCCGACCCGGGCGCCCGGATCATCATGCTCACCGTCGCCGAGGATCTCGACGGTGTCGCCCTCGCGGTCGCCGCCGGCGCCCGCGGGTACCTGCACAAGGACGCCTCGCGCGCCGAACTGCGGGCCACCGTCACCCAGGCGCTGGCCGACCCGACCTGGCGGCTCGCCCCGCGCCGGCTGCGCAGCCCCGACATGGGCGCCGCGCCGACCCTGACGGCGCGTGAGATCCAGGTGCTCGAAGGGATGAGCCACGGCCGCAGCAACGCCGAGATCGGCCGCGAGCTGTTCCTCTCCGAGGACACCGTCAAGACCCACGCCCGGCGGCTGTTCAAGAAGCTCGGCGCCTCGGACCGCGCGCACGCGGTGGCGCTGGGATTCCGCTGGGGCCTGGTCCGCTGACCGCCGCCGGCACCGCCGGTTCCGGCACGCTGCTCGCGATTGCCGTCGCGCAGACGTGTGACGTTACGGTCCCGAGGTTGCACCATGGAGGAGTGGAGCACCTCGGGGACCAGCGGACAGGAACTGCGGCGAACCACACGGCCGCAGGAGACTCGGCGGACGGACCCGCCCGCGGCGGCGGGCCGGGAGGCGGGACGGTGCAGGAGGGGCCGGTGGTACCGGCCGGTGCGGCACCGCATAACGTTCCGGTGCACAACTCCGGACGCGGTGCCGCGTTTTCCCGCGCGACCAGGCACCATGGACCGATGCGTGACGACGTGGCCGGGACTCCCGGTGAGGCGGACCCGGTGGAGGCCGAGCCCTCCGCGCCCGGGTCCGGCCCGGCGTACGCGGATCCGGCCGACGGGCCGGGCGCGCTCGCCGAACTGGTCGCGGCCGCGGTCCGCGGCGAGGGCCCGGCGATCGACGCGCTGCTCGCCCACGTCCACCCGCTGGCCCTGCGCTACTGCCGGGGCCGGCTGGTCCGGCTGCCCGGCGGCGCCCGGCACCACGTGGACGACATCGCCCAGGAGGTCTGCGTCGCGGTGCTCTGCGCGCTGCCCCGCTACAAGGACCAGGGCCGCCCGTTCGAGGCCTTCGTCTACGGGATCGCCGCGCACAAGATCGCCGATCTGCAGCGGGCCGCGATGCGCGGGCCCGGCTCGACGGTGATCCCGCAGGACGACCTGCCCGAGGTGCCGGACGACGCGCTCGGCCCGGAGGAGCGGGCGCTGCTCAGCAGCGACGCGGCCTGGGCCAAGGAACTGCTCTCCAACCTGCCGGCCCGCCAGCGCGAGCTGGTGCTGCTGCGGGTGGCCGCCGGGCTCTCGGCGGAGGAGACCGGCGAGGTGCTCGGGATGTCGCCGGGGGCCGTCCGGGTCGCCCAGCACCGCGCGCTGAGCCGGCTGCGGGCGCTCGCGGAGGAGTCCTCCTAGCTCCCCCCGGGGCCGTGGACCCGCCGGAATGGTCCACGGGCGGCCGGTGTTGTCAAGGGCACACGAGGCCCATTCGCGGTGCCAGTACCATGGGGTATCGGCGCCTGGGCGGGTCGCCAAAGTTTCGACGGTGCGAGCGGGTTTCCCTGGAGGATCCTCCGAAGGAGCACCGGGCTTTCGGCGTTCCGAGCGAGTGAGCCGATGACTGCGCCCCCACCCCAGGGCGCGAGCGGATCGAAGCCGGCCACGGAAGGTACCCCCGAAATGTCTTACAACGCCGCAGGCGTACCCGAGAAGTTCGCGATGCTCGGGCTCACGTACGACGACGTCCTGCTGCTGCCGGGGGCGTCCGAAGTGCTGCCGAACGAGGTCGACACCTCCTCGCGGGTGTCCCGGAACGTGCGCGTCAACATCCCGCTGCTCTCCGCCGCGATGGACAAGGTCACCGAGTCGCGGATGGCGATCGCGATGGCCCGCCAGGGCGGCGTCGGCGTCCTGCACCGCAACCTCTCGGTCGAGGACCAGGCCAACCAGGTCGACCTGGTGAAGCGCTCCGAGTCCGGCATGGTCACCGACCCGATCACGGTCGGCCCGGACACCACGCTGGCCGAGGCCGACGCGCTCTGTGCCAAGTTCCGGATCTCCGGCGTGCCGATCGCCGACGGGAGCGGCAAGCTGCTCGGCATCGTCACCAACCGCGACATGGCCTTCGAGACGGACCGCACCCGCCGGGTCCGCGAGATCATGACCCCGATGCCGCTGATCACCGGCAAGGTCGGCATCTCCGGCGTCGACGCGATGGCGCTGCTGCGCCGCCACAAGATCGAGAAGCTGCCGCTGGTCGACGACGAGGGCCGGATCAAGGGCCTCATCACCGTCAAGGACTTCGTCAAGGCCGAGCAGTACCCGAACGCCGCCAAGGACGCCGAGGGCCGGCTCCTGGTCGGTGCCGCCGTGGGCGCCAGCGCGGAGGCCTTCGACCGCGCCCAGGCGCTGGTCGAGGCGGGCGTGGACTTCCTGGTCGTCGACACCTCGCACGGTCACAGCCACAACGCGCTGGCCTGGATCGAGAAGATCAAGTCGGCCGTCCGGGTCGACGTGGTCGGCGGCAACGTCGCCACCCGCGACGGTGCCCAGGCGCTGATCGACGCCGGTGTGGACGGCGTCAAGGTCGGTGTCGGCCCGGGCTCCATCTGCACCACCCGCGTGGTCGCCGGCATCGGCGTCCCGCAGGTCACCGCGATCTACGAGGCCGCGCTGGCCTGCCAGGCGGCCGGCGTGCCGGTCATCGGCGACGGCGGCCTGCAGTACTCCGGCGACATCGGCAAGGCGCTCGCCGCCGGTGCCGACACCGTGATGCTCGGCTCGCTGCTGGCCGGCTGCGAGGAGTCCCCGGGCGAGCTGCTGTTCATCAACGGCAAGCAGTACAAGTCCTACCGCGGCATGGGCTCGCTGGGCGCCATGCAGTCCCGCGGCCAGGGCCGCTCCTACTCCAAGGACCGCTACTTCCAGGCCGAGGTGGCCTCGGACGACAAGCTCGTCCCCGAGGGCATCGAGGGCCAGGTGCCCTACCGCGGCCCGCTCGGTGCGGTGCTGCACCAGCTGGTCGGCGGCCTGCGCCAGACCATGGGCTACGTCGGCGCGGCGAGCGTCGCCGAGATGGAGAGCAAGGGCCGGTTCGTCCGGATCACCTCGGCGGGCCTCAAGGAGAGCCACCCGCACGACATCCAGATGACCGTCGAGGCGCCGAACTACAGCTCCCGCGGCTGATCGACCGCACACGGCCCGGAGGGCCCGCCACCGGACGGTGGCC
>NZ_JBHJRC010000172.1:0-17777 GCF_042261735.1 Kitasatospora sp. NPDC056327
GCCGGTCGGTGGTGGCGGCCCGGGCCATCGTCTACTGCCCGCTCTTGACGAGCGCCGGGTGGACCGTCGCCGCGATCTGCCGCACGGTCTCGGCGGTGCGGGTCCCGGCGATCGTGGTCACCTCGGAGCCGATCCGCAGGAAGTGCCCCTCCTGCACGGCCTTCAGGCCCTGGGTCGCGGGGAAGCCCTTGAGGAACGCCTCGGCCTCGTCGAAGGCCTTGCGGTTCGCCTCCTCGCTGCCGCGGTTGCGCACCGCGAGCTGGATCCAGTCCGGGTTCTTCGCCACCACGTCCTCCCAGGAGACGGGCCGGAAGTCGGCGTCGCAGTCGGCGAAGACGTTGCGCGCACCGGCCAGGGTGATCACCGCGTTGGCGACCTGCTTGGCGCAGACAGCCATCGGTTGCTTTGTACCGGCGTCGAAGTCGAAGAGGAAGTACCCGGGACGCTGCGCTTCCGGTACGCCCGCGGTCGCGTTCTTGACCTCGTTGATCTGCTTCTCCATCGCGCCGACCAGTTCCTCGGCCCGCGCGCCCGTCCCGGTGACCGCACCGAGCCGGCGGACGTCCTCCTGGACCGCGGCGAGATCGGTGCGGGGGCCCTGGGCGGCCTTGGCACCGCCGGCGCAGGCGGTGGACAGCAGCAGCACGTGCTGGATGCCCGCCGCCTTCAGCTCCTCCTCGGTCGGCCCGGCGCCCGCCGCGCCCATGCCCGGCATCGGACCGAAGGTGTCCACGTAGAGGTCGGCGCCGGAACCGAGCAGCTTCTCCTTGGGGATCAGGGTGTCGCCCAGCACGGGCACCCTGGCGCCCTGTTCGGCGACGGCGGCCGGCAGGCTGCCCTTGCCGGGCGGGAACCCGGTGCCCACCACCCGGTCGCCGGCGCCGAGCTGGAGCAGCATTTCGAGGCCGGCCGCGTCGGTGGTGACGATCTTCTTCGGCGCCTGCTTGACCGTGGTCTCCTTGCCGGCGCAGTCGGCCACCTTGACCGGGAACGCGCCGACGGACGCCGACTGCGTGCCGGCGCCCGTCCCGTCCCCGCTCCCGCTGTCACCGCCGCTGGAACAGGCCGTGGCGAACAGGGCCACGGTGGCCGCGATTGCGCAGAAGACGCGAGGACGCATCAGAAACTCTCCTGGTCGGTGCTCTTGCTCGGGTTCGTCCTGTGAACCCGGACCAGATAGTCGGCCGGTGCGCCCGGCGGGTTCCCGGGAACTTTGCCCCTTCGGGCGTCGGACATGCCGAATAGGCTGGGGCGGTGACCTCGAACTCCGCCTCTCCGGGGCCCTCCGGACCGCTGCTCGACGATCTCGGGCTGGCCGTGCCGATCGGGTCCGGGACGGCCGGATCCGGGCCGGCGGGATCCGGATCGGTGCGGCGGGTGGTGTCGCTCGTGCCCTCGCTCACCGAGGCCGTCGCCGCGACCGCACCCGGACTGCTGGCCGGCGTGACCGACTGGTGCAGTCACCCGGCCGGCCTGGCCGTCCCCCGGGTCGGCGGCACCAAGAACCCGGACGTGGACCGGATCACGGCACTCGCCCCGGACCTCGTCATCGCCAACGACGAGGAGAACCGCCGCCCCGACCTGGACGCCCTGCGGGCCGCCGGGCTGCCCGTCTGGGTCACCGACATCCGGACCCTCGACCAGGCCCTGACCTCGCTCGACCGGCTGCTCACCCTCGGCTGCGGCCTGGCCCGGCCGGCCTGGCTGGACGCCGCCGAGGCGGCCTGGGCCGGCCTCCGCCCGCTGCCCGGCCCCGCCCGCCGGGCCGTGGTGCCGATCTGGCGGCGCCCGTGGATGGTGCTGGGCCACGACACCTTCGCCGGCGACCTGCTGCACCGGCTCGGCCTGCGCCTCCCGCACGCCGAGGACCCGGACCGCCCGGAGCGCTACCCCGCCGTCCCCCTCCCCGACCTGCTCGCCACCCGCCCCGACCTGGTCGTCCTGCCCGACGAGCCCTACCGCTTCACCCCCGAGGACGGCCCGGAGGCCTTCCCCGGCATCCCGGCGGCCCTGGTGAGCGGACGTCACCTCACCTGGTACGGACCGTCACTGGCCGAGGCGCCGGCGGTTCTGACGCGGCAGCTCGCCCGGGCGCTGCGCCCCGGTGCGGGGACGGCGCCCTGACGGAGCGGCGCGGGGGCCGCGGCGGGGCGCGCGGCTCGGGGCACTGCTCGGCGCACTGCTCGGCGCGGACGACGTGGCGGCTCTCCTCAGTCCCCCTGTGCACCGGTCCGGGGTACGGAAGGGCCGACGGCCGGTTCGTCCAGGCTCAGGGTGCGGGCGCCGGAGTCGACGGTCGCGCGGATGCCCAGCGGAAGCGGCAGGTTGGGGCCCGCGTGGCCGACCTCGGTCCCGCCCAGGACCGGGAGCGGCCGGTCGCCGAGCACGTCGAGCACGACCTGGCGCAGTGACGGCTCCGGGGCGTCCCCGGCGCAGCCGGCCGCGGTGACCCGGTGCGGGACCCCGACCACCATCCCCGCGATGCGGTCGAGCACCCCCGACATCCGGAGCACGTGCAGGTCCTGCCAGACCGCCGACAGCGGGCGCTCCACCTCCTCCCAGAACAGCACCGCCCCGTCGAAGCGTTCGGCGGGCAGCGCGAAGGGCGTCGCCTGGAGCGTGACCAGCCGTCCCAGCAGGCCACCGACCAGCGGCCCGGCGGCCCGGCCCGGCCGCCAGCACTCCCGCCCACCGGGCCCGTCCGGGACGGCCCCGCGCAGCTCGGGCAGAGGTCCGGGCCGCTTCACCGGGTCGGTGAGGACCCGGCGGTAGAGGTCGGCGAGCGTGGTGGCGGTGTCGTGGCCGGCCACCGTCCGCGGAGCGGTGTGCCAGGAGCCGCCGAGTCCGTATGTCGCCATGTCGCCGTGCAGACCGGCCAGCCCGGTGCGGGAGTGCAGCGCGAGCAGGAGCAGCGACACGTCGCTGCACCCGAGCACCGGCTTCGGGTCGGCCCGGACGGCGTCGAGGTCCAGCAGGTCCAGCCAGCCGGCGGTGGCCTGTCCGCCGGTGTGGGCGACGATCGCCCGGACCTCCGGGTCGCGGAGCAGCCGGTTGAACTCCCGCGCCTGCTCCTCCGGCCCGGCGGCCGCCCACCAGCGACGGCGCCCCGGCCCGGTGAGCGGCGCGCGCCGGACGCGGAACCCCATCGCCGTGAGGACGTCCGCTCCGCGTTCCAGCAACGGCAGCGCGTCGGCCTCCAGCGGCCCCGAAGGTGCCGCGACGGCCACGAGGTCCCCCGGGGCGAGTGCACGGGGGCGCAGGAGTTCGGGCACGGGCGGGCTCCGCTCTGTCGGCGTCGGCCGGAACGTCTCGTCGTCGGATCCACGGATCGACTGATCAACGGATCAGTGGGTCGACGGATCGATGCGTCGACGGGTCGACGGGTCAATGGGTCGACGCCGAGTCTCGACAGCCGACGTCCGACAGGCAATCGGATTTCGGTGGCTGGACACGGGGACGCCGGGACACGGGGAAGGCCCCGGAGCGCGGCTCGGGGCCGTGCTCCGGGGCCTTCCGCCCGGTACGGGCCGGTGCAGCCCGTCGTCAGCCGCGGGCGGCGGTGACGGCGGTTCCCAGCGCCTCCTTGATACGCGGGCCGAGACGGGCGAAGCCCAGCTCCTTCATGGCGGCGCGGAGCAGCTCCTCGTCGCTCCGCGCGATCCCGTCCCCGTCGATCCAGCGCACGATCGCGAGCAGTTCGTCCGCCGAGTACGCGGTCACCGGACGCCCCGGCGTGAACTCCGGCTTCTCCGGCCGCCCGACCGCCTTCGGCCCGGGGGCGGGCTCGACGGTGGTGGCGCGGGCCGCCTTTGCCGTCTTTGCCCCCTTTGCGACCGGGGCAGTCTCCGTGACCGGCTCGGCCTCGACAGCAGGCTGGGCAGCAGGCTCGGCAACGCGCCCGGCCTCGGCCGCCACAGCAACCGGCTCCACAACCTCGGCCACTGCCTCGACGGCAACCTCGGGAGTGACCTCGGTCCCAGTCTCGGTCTCGGTCTCGGTCTCGGTCTCGGCGATGGTTTCGGTGGCAACCTCGGCGGCGTCCTCCGCCACCGGCCCGGCCTCGGCAGCAGCCGGCTCGGGAGCCGCCTCCACCGGGGCCGTCTCCTCGGCGGCGGTGTCCACGACCGTCTCGGCAACAGCCTCGGCCGGAACCCCGGCCGCCGTGCTGCTCTCGGTCTTCGCGACGGTCTCGGTGGCGGCCTCCGGCGCAGCGGCCTCGGGAGCGGTCTCCGGCTCGGTCGCGGCGACAGCCTCACCCACCGGCTCGGCCTCCGTCTCGACGGCAACCTCAGGGGTGGTCCCGGCCTCGGCCTCGGAAGCCGTCTCCACCGCAGGCTCGACCTCGGCGACAACCTCGGTCTCGGTCTCTGCCTCGACGGCGACCTCGACCTCGGCAACGGCCTCGGGGTCGGTGGCCGTCTTCGCCAAGGCCTCGGCAACAGTGACCGCCTCGGCCTCCGCGACGACCTCCACCGCAGGCTCGACCTCGGCAACAGCCTCGATCCTGGCCTCGGTCTCGGTCTCGGTCTCGGTCTCGGTCTCGGTCTCGGTCTCGGTCTCGGCAACGGCCTCGGGGTCGGTGGCCGTCTTCGCCACGGCCTCGGCGACGATGACCGCCTCGGCCTCCGCGACGACCTCCACCGCAAGCGCGACCTCGGTCTCCGGCTCGCTCTCGGCCTCGGCCTCGGCCGGGTCGATGGTCTCGGCCTCGGGGGCGGAGGGCTGGGCCGGCGGGGCCTGGGTGGTGCCGACCAGGTCGTCGGCGGCGGGCGAGGGGGCCGGGAGGGTGACGACGAGCGGCTGGTCGTCGGCCGGGGCCTCCGGCTTCGACTCTTCCGCCGTGGGCTCCTCCGCGTTCACCTCGGCGTCCGCCGGCGCGGCGGCGGTCCCGGTCCCGGCCTCCGCCTGGGCGTCGGTCTCGGCCACCGGCGCGGCGGCGGCCTCGTCGTCCGCCCCGGTCACCTCGGTCACCTCGGTCGCCCCGGTCGCGGCGGCCTCCCGCTCGTCGGTCCCGGTCCCGGTCTCCGACTCCGCCTGCGCCAGGCCGTCGCGCTGGCCGCCGGCCAGGGCCTGGCGGGCGGCGAGGGCGGCCTCGGCGGCACGGCGGTCGGCGCGGGCGGCGGCCAGCTCGGTGAGCAGGTCGGCGAGCCCGGCCTCGTCGAGGGTCGCCCGCAGGCCGCGCAGGGTGGGGAGGCGGTAGAGGGTGCCCTCGTCGGCGGCGAGGCGGTCGACCAGGTCGACGAGGTCCGGGAAGGACAGCGCGTCGAGGTCCTGGCCGGGCAGGAGCCGGGCGAGCTCGCGCACGCCGGTGTTGATGGCCTCGAAGGTCTGCGCTGTGCGGTGGGCCAGGGCGGCGTCGGACGGCGCGGTGGGCAGGGTGCCGGTGGGGGCCAGGGCCGACCAGGCACGGCGCTCGACCTCGGCCGAGGCGAGCGCCTCGTGCAGGTCCTGCGTCCGGGCGCGGGCGGAGGTGGCGAGGGCGGTGGCCTGCTTGCGCAGCGAGCGACCGCGCAGCCAGGAGAGCTTGACGCCGCGCTCGCGCCGCCAGGCCCGGTCGGCGGTGGCGGCGACCAGCGCGTCGAGGTCGGCGTCGTAGGCGGCGGGGACGAGGACGGTCGAGGTGCGGTGGACCAGCTGGAGCATCTCGACGAGCACGGCGGTCTTGCCGACGGTGTCCGGCGCCTCCAGCTTGACGTCGGCGGCGAGCACGCTCACGTCGTCCCAGACCTGCTGCAGGTCGTGACCGCGCAGCTCGGCGAGGACGGTGGACGCGGCGCGGGCGTCCTCGGGGGTGGCGACGGTGTCGAGGGCCGCGTACCAGGGGTGGGTGTCGGCGGTGAGCGTGAACGCGCCGAGCTCGGCGTAGCGGCCGAGGTCCTCGCGGAGGTCGGTCCCGGCCGGGACCGCGGCGTCCGTGGTGTCCGTGGCGGCCTTGCTGTCCTTGGCGTCTGCGGAGCCGGCTGCGTCGGCCGCGTCGGCGTTGCGGGAGTGAAGCACTGTCATGTGAGGTCCGGTTCTGGGCGGCTGCGGCGGGGCGTGGGCTGGCGGCGAGGGGGCGGCGGTCCGGGTGCGCGGTGGGCCCCGGCGGGAGGGGCTGGGGGGCGCGCGGTCGGGCTGCCGGTCGGAGGCCAAGAATACGGGTGCCCGTTCGAGCCATGCACGCACCCACCGTCCCCCGGGCGGGTGTGGCGTGCCGTACCGCCCGCCCGGGCGCCACCCGGGAGGGCCGGTCGGGTGGCGCCCGCGCCCTCCGTTCACCCGGTCGCCCGCCGCTCGTCCCGGGAGCGCTCCCCGGGGCGCCGCCGCGCGCGCCGCGGGCCGTGCCCCGGCGGGGGGTGGTGGCCGGCTCCGGCCAGGGCGGCGAGGTCGACCGGCGCGAGGTACTCGTAGAGCGCCGTCCGGTTCCACCAGGCGCCGGTTCGCCGCAGTTCGCGCCAATCGGTGAACCGGTAGAGGTGGAGGGTCGCCCGGACGTGGGTCGGTGGGCGGTCCGGGAAAGGGTTGTGCCGCAGCAGCCGCAGGGTGTCGCGGTCGTTGACCAGCAGGCGGGCGGCGAACGGCAGGAACCACGGGCGGGCGTAGCCGGGGGAGATGCCGGCGAACCACATCAGCCAGTCGAGCCGCAGGTGGTAGGGGGCGTACTGGCGCGGGAGCCGACGCACGTCGCCCGGTTTGCCCTTGAAGCCGTACTCCTTCCAGACGGTGTGCCGGGTGACCACCGGGTCGTCGGTACCCTCGACCACGACCTCGTGCCGGGTGCGGTTGACGCTGCCGAACGCGCCGTAGGTGTTGACCAGGTGAAGGCCGTTGAAGGAGCGGTTCATGACCTGGCCGCGGGAGAGCATGTTGCGGACCGGCCAGTAGCTGAGGACGAGGATGCCGGCGGTGAGGGCGAGGACCAGGGCCTCGAACCAGACGGGCGCGGCACCGTGGCCGCGCGGGTGGACGGGCAGGCCGAGGCGGGCCGGGTCGACCGCGGCGAGGGCGATCGTCACGGTGAGCCAGTTGAGCCAGGCGAAGTTGCCGGAGGCGACCAGCCAGAGCTGGGTGGCGACGACGACGCAGGCCGCGTAGGTGGCGACGGGCTGCGGGAGGAGCAGGCCGACCGGGACGACGAGTTGGGTGAGGTGGTTGGCACCCGCCTCGACGCGGTGCAGCGGGTCGGGCAGGTGGTGGAAGAACCAGCTGAGCGGTCCGGGCATGGGCTGGGTCTCGTGGTGGTAGCGCAGGCAGGTCAGGTCGCGCCAGCAGCTGTCTCCGCGCAGTTTGATCAGTCCGGCGCCGAACTCCACCCGGAAGGCCAGCCAGCGCAGCAGCCACAGCACGGGGGCGGGCGGGGCGGTGTCGGCGTTGCCGAGGAAGACGGCGAGGAAGCCCGCTTCCAGCAGCAGCGATTCCCATCCGAACGAGTACCAGGTCTGGCCGACGTTGACGATCGAGAGGTAGAGGACCCACAGCGCCGTCCAGCACAGCATCGAGGCCCACAGCGGAACGGCGTCGCCGAGGCCGCCGGCCAGGGCTGCGGAGAGCGCGGCGCCGCCCCGGGCGACGGCGGCGTAGAAGCGGTCGCTGTAGTGGAGGTGGAACAGGCCGGGGGCGTGCCGGAACGGGACGCGGGCGGTGAAGCGGGGCACCGGGAGCATGCCGCGGCTGCCGGTCAGGGCGCGGAACTGGAGGGCCGCGGCGAGGAAGCCGGTCAGGTAGAGGAGGGCCAGCAGCCGTTGCACGAGCAGTCTGCTGAGCCAGTACTCGGGGGCGGCGAACCACTGCATGCGGCCCATGCCTACCACCGGGTGCGGCCGGGCGGGTGTCCCCGGCGGGGCGGCGGCGGGCGGTTCACCCGGACAGCACCGTCGCACCACCCGGCGCCTCCCGGGGGGCCGGCACCCGGCTCGACCGCCCCGGCCGGGCCGGGACGGTCCCCGGCCGTCTCCCGTGCCCGGACAGCACCGTGGCGGGGAGCCTCTCCTCGGGGGTGAGAGGCGCCCCGCCACGGTGACGCGGTGCCGTCGGGAGGACGGCGGTCGGGCGGCCGCCGGACGGGCGGCCGCGGTGCGGTGGCCGAAGCGCGTGGCCGCGGTGCGGTGACCGCGCGGCCCGGCCGGACGGTGGGTGCGCGGAACTCCGGTGGGGCGTACGCGGTACGGGGGTGACGCGCACGTGGAGCCGGGGTTCCGGGCGACCGTGCTCAGCCCGGCAGGACGAGTCCGGTCTCGCCCGTGCCGAGACCGGGACGGCCGACCGGGGAGGGGCCGTTCTGCTGCAGTCGGTCGACCAGGAGCGCCGCCAGGGTGCCCAGCTCCTCCTCGGTGCGGGACTGGGCGGTGACGTCCATGCCGACCGTCAGCACACCGGTGACCTGGCCGGTCCGGGCGGTGCGCAGCGGGGTGCAGGTGAAGCTGAAGATCTGCTGGATGCGCTGGGCCTCGGGGCGGAGGGACTGGACGCGGACGTCGTTGAGGACGGCGGTGCGGCCGGTGTGGTAGGCCTCGGAGACCGCCTGCTGGAGGCCGGCGGCGCCGAGCTGGGGGTAGGCCTGGCCGACGGTCCCGTAGGCCGCCGGGGCGCCGAAGGTGTCGGCGTGCTGGGCGTTGGCGTAGCGGATCTCCTGGCCGGGGCCGTCGGTGAGCATGATCGGGAAGGGCGAGCCGTCGAAGGCCGCGAACATCTCCTGCTGCTGGGCGAGCAGGTTGTCGCGCAGCCGGATCTCGGAGAGCAGGGCCTCGGCGAGGTGCTGGATGTCGCGCAGGCGCTCGCGGCCCCACTGGCGGGGTTCGCGGTCGAGCACGCAGACGGTGCCGATGACGGTGTTGGTGTCGTCGACGAGCGGAGCGCCGAGGTAGGCGCGCACGCCGAGTTCGTCGACGACCGGGTTCCCGGCGAACCGGGGGTAGGCGAGGATGTCGTCCAGGGCGAGGGGGGAACGCTGGGCGACCACGTGCGGGCAGAAGCCGTGGCTCAGCGGCATCTCCCGCGTCGGGAGGTCGAAGGCGATGCCGCGGTCGGCCCAGGAGGACCCTTCTTCGGCCACGGCCTCGGTCGAGTTTGGCGGAATGTAGAGCCCCCGGAACATCTGGCGCTCGTCGTTGATGAAGTTGACCATCGCGATGGGGGCGCGGGTGATGCTGGCGGCCAGGTGGGCGAAGCGGTCGAAGGCCTCGTCCGCCGTGGGTTCGTTGAGACCCAGGCTGCGCAGCCTGCGGGTCCGCTCTGACTCCCCGGCGGCACCCGGGAACTGGCCTTGAGTGCTCATCACATCAGTCATGGCGCACATGTAATCAGACATCAGACGCTTTCCGCGCTCCCGGCCCTCCCCTTCTCGCCTGCTGATGTTCCGTCAAACCGGCACGTGGACACGGAGGCGGCGCGGGGGCCTCCGGGCGGGAACGGGCGGGCTGCCGGACGGGAACGCGCGGGGAACCGGAACGGGAACCCGCAGAAGAGCGGTCCCGGAAAAGGCGGAAGAGATCGTTTCCCCGCTTCCCACCTCTTCAATCCTCTTCCGTCCTTGGGCGATCCGGTTCACGCCAATCGAAGATCTTCCGTAGAGCACCTTGGAGCCACATATGACAATGAGCCCTGCCGAAAATCGGCGGTCCCCATGGGCAGCGTGGGCCACCGCCGGCACTTCCGCACGCACCGGCTGCACAGGGGCATCAGGCCGCCACCGTCACTCCCCCACTCCTCGGCGGCCGCAGCGGATCGGCTGCACGGACGGAGGCACAACCCCCGAACGAACCGAACCGAGAGGACCCGGCATGGCGATGGACTACTTCACCGACGAGCGGCACGAGAGCCTCCGTACGGAGGTGCGCGAGTTCGCGGAGAAGGAAGTGCGCCCGCAGGTCGCCCGAATGGAAGCCGAGCGTCAGGTCGAATTCGAACTCGCGCGGGAGATCGCCCGCCGGGGCTGGATCGGAGTCACCATCCCGCGCGAGTTCGGCGGGCTGGGGCTCGGCCACCTCGCGAAGACCGTCATCGTCGAGGAGCTGTCGCGGATCAGCGGCGCCATGGGGGCGATGACGCAGGCCTCGCAGCTCGGTGTCGCCAAGGTCCTCCACTTCGGCACCGACGCCCAGCGCCGCCACTGGCTGCCGAGGTTCGCCTCCGGGGCGGCGATGCCGACCATCGCCGTCACGGAGCCGGAGTCCGGCGGGCACGTCCTCGGCATGATCGGCACCGCCCACCGCGAGGGCGACGAGTACGTGCTCAACGGCCGCAAGTGGTTCGTCGGGAACTCGCACATCGGCGACGTGCACGGCGTGGTGCTGCGCACCGGCCCCGGCAGCAAGGGGCTCTCCGCGTTCCTGGTGGAGAGCGACCGCCCGGGGTTCCGGACCGGCGCGCTCGGTTCGCAGAGCGGGCTGCACGGGTTCAGCTTCGGCGAGCTCGTCTTCGAGGACTGCCGGATCCCGGCCGCCAACCGGCTCGGGGAGGAGAGCCAGGGCCTGGACGTCGCCTACTCCTCGTCCACCCTGTACGGACGGCTCAACCTGGCCGCGGTCGCGCTCGGCATCCACCGGGCGATCGTCGAGGACACCGTGCGGTTCGCCGAGGAACGCGTGCTCTACGGCAAGCCGCTCTCCCAACTGTCCAACATCGCGCTGAAGCTGGGCGAGATGCAGTCCCGGCTGATGACCGCCAAGCTCGCCGCGTACCACGCCTCGCACCTGCTGGACCACGGCCGGGCGTGCGATGCCGAGCTGATGAACGCCAAGCTGATCAACACCGAGTACGCGCTGGACTCGGCCCGCAACGCCATGGAGATCCACGCCGCGCGCGGCCTGCAGGCGGAGTTCCACATCGAGCGCTACCTGCGCGACGCCACCCACATCTACCCGCCGGCCGGCACCTCGGACGTCCAGCGGCTGCGGCTCGGACAGTTCGCCTCGGGCACCTACGGCAAGCAGTGGTCCGCCGAACTCGCCGGCCCGGCGAGCTGGGCGTGGACCGAGGCGGCCGAGCGCGAGGCCCGGGCGGAGTCGGAGCTGCAGATGGGGACCGCGGCCGTGCTGCGGATGCCGCTGGCGGGCTGACCCCGCGTCAGGGAGGGCCGGAGCGGTCCCGTAGGATACCCGTTTTTGACCTGTCCCTGACGGCTTTCCGGCGACCGGACCCCGGCCGCCGGAGAGCCGTCGGGCGCCTCCCGGACCTCCGCCGACCAGCGCGATCGGCCGATCCGGCCGCCTCCCGAACCCCCGGCGATCCGGTGATCAACTGTTCACATATCGTCAGTTGATGTTGCCGACAGGGCACCTGGGGCTGGTAGCGTGCCTGCAGTCGGCGGCCGTGCTGCATCCCGTCCGGACGGTGGGTGCGCGTCACCACCTCCGGCAACCCTCCGGGCACCGCCGGCCGCGCCGCCCTCCGGGGCCGCGGCCGCACCGCACACGGACAACCGTCGTTCGGCCCTGCTACAAGGAATCAGATGCCAGGCATATCGGGCCCCCGGACGGGCCACCGCGCCGGCCGGTCCGGCTCCCTCCGCAGCTCGCTCCTCGCCCTCGTAGTGGTCCCCTGTCTCGGCCTCGCCGCCGCCTGGGGATATGCCGTCCACCTGCTGCGCGACGCCGGCGAGCGCACCGCCGTGTACGCGGGCAGCGCGGCCGTCGCCGCCGTGCTGCTCTGGAGCCTGGCCCGCGGCATCCGCGCCGCCCGCGTCCTGCCGGACCGGCTCGCCGGACTGCAGGCCGAGACCCTGGCACTCGCCCAGCAGGAGATCCCGCAGATCGTCGCCCGCCTCCAGACCGGCGAGTCGGTCCCGATCCCGCCCGCCTGGGCGCCGTCGCGGCGGGCCGGCGACGAGGTGCAGCGGACCGCCGACGGCCTCGCCGCCGTCCGGCAGGCCGCCGTCGCCGCGATCGTCCGCCAGGCCCAGGGGCGCGAGGGGACGAAGAAGGTCTTCCTCAACATCGCCCGGCGCACCCAGATCCTCATTCACCGTCAGATCAGCATGCTGGACGCCCTGGAGCGCGAGCACGAGGACCCCGAACTGCTGCGCGAGCTGTTCGCCGTCGACCACCTGGCCACCCGGATGCGCCGCAACGCCGAGAACCTGGTCATCCTCGGCGGCGCGCTGCCCGCCCGGCGCTGGCGCAACGCCGTGCCGATGGTCAACGTGCTGCGCAGCGCCGTCTCCGAGACCGAGAACTACTCCCGGGTCGTCGTCCAGGGCGTGCCGCGCAGCTCGCTCAGCGGCCAGGCGGTCGCCGACGTGATCCACCTGGTCGCCGAACTGATCGAGAACGGCACCACGTTCTCCCCTCCGTACACCCAGGTGCAGGTCTCCGCGCAGGAGGTCCCCAAGGGGCTGGCGGTCGAGGTCGAGGACCGCGGCCTCGGCATGGCCGAGGAGGAGTACGAGCGGCTCAACGACTACCTGGCCAACCCGCCCGAGCTGGACGTCTCCGCGCTCGGCGACGACCTGCGGCTCGGGCTCTTCGTGGTCGCCCGGCTGGCCGCCCGGCACGACATCCAGGTCACCCTGCGCCCCTCCCCCTACGGCGGGACGCGGGCCGTGGTGCTGGTGCCGGCGGTGCTGCTGGAGCAGGCCGCGCAGCCGGCCGCCGTCCCCGGTCTGCCCTCGGGCGCCCGGGTCACCCGGACGCCCCTGCCGGGCGGCGGGGCGGTGGCGGCAGGTTCGGGGGCCGGTTCGGGACCGGGCGGGCCGGCCGGCGGCGGGGCGGACGCGGGCCTCGGCGGGCAGCCGGGGTCCGGGCCGGTGGCCGGAGCGGGGTCCGGGCCGGTGGCCGGCGCCTCCGGCGGGGGCCGCGACGTCGGCGAGGCGCCGCAGCCGGCGCTCGGTGGCCTCCCGTACGGCGGCACCGGTGGTGGCGGCACACCGGCCGGCGGTGTCGGCGGTGTAGGCGGTGAGGTCGGCGGCGGCGCCCAGGGCGGCCTGGTGATCGGCGAGCTGCTCGCGCGCTACCCCGACGGCGGCGCACGGGGCGAGCACGACCCGGCGGCCGACGGCGGCCTGCCGGTGGGGTCCCCGATCCCCGGGCTGCCCGGCGCGGTGGTCGTGGCCCGGCCCGCACTCCCCCGGCCGTACGGCGACCCGACGGGCGCGCCGGGACCGGACGCGCACGGGTCGGCCGTGCACGGGTCGGCCGTGCAGGGGCGGGAGTCCGTGGCCGGTTCCGCGGTCGCGTCCGTGTTCACGCCGGCGACCGCATCGGGGCCCGATTCCCCGGCCCCGGCCCCGCCCGTCGCGGCGACGCCCACGCACCAGCGGGCCGACGAGGAGCCGTTGGAACACGGCCCCGAGGGCGAGCTGCGCACCCCGCGCATCCTGCCCCAGCGGGTCCGCAACGCCAGCCTGGCCGAGCAGCTGCGCGAGGCGCACGGCCCCGGCGCCGGGTTCGGCCGCCCGTCCCCCGCGGCGCCGTCGGACCCTGTCGGCGCACCGTACGGGCAGCCCGACCCCCTCGGGCCGCCCCCGTCGTACGGGCCGCCCTCGCCGTACGGCCTCCCCGGCCCCGACGGAGGGCAGCCCGGCCCGCCCGCACAGCCGGCCGACGACCCCTCGCCGCAGCGCTCGCGGGCCACCATGGCCGCCATCCAGCGCGGCACCCGCACCGCCCGTGCGACGACACCCGACGCGGAGGCGCAGGCCACGCCCCCCACGCCGGCCGCACCCTCCGCAGCTAAGGAACAGCAGTGATGACGCAGCACACCGACACCCAGCGCGACCTCAACTGGCTGCTGGACCAGCTGGTGGCGCGGGTCCCGGAGACCCGGCACGCCATCGTCCTCTCCGAGGACGGCCTGCTGGTCGGTCTCTCCCAGGGTCTGGACCGGGCCGACGCCGAGCACCTGTCGGCCGTCGCGTCCGGCCTGCAGAGCCTCGCCCGCGGCGCCGGCCACCGGTTCAACGGCGGGCGGGTGCGGCAGACCGTGATCGAGATGGACCAGCTGTTCCTGTTCGTCACGACCGCCGGCCAGGGCGCCCGGCTCGCCGTGCTGACCAGCGAGTCGGTCGACGCCGGGCTCATGGCCTACGAGATCAACATGCTGGTCAAGCAGGTCGGCCAGTACCTCACCGCGGCACCGCGCAGCGACGCCGGCCAACCGGGCGCGGGTGGCGGTGCGTGACCGTCGACGCCGACGAGGCCTGGTTCTTCGACAAGGACGCCGGCCATCTGGTCCGCCCCTACGCCATCACCAACGGGCGCACCGGGCCGGTCCGTGACGGCTTCGCGCTGATCACCCTGGTGGTCACCGCCGACCCGCGCACGGACACCAGCCGGATGACGCCCGAACCGGCGGCGATCATCGACCTCTGCCGCGAACGCCCCCTCGCGGTGGCCGAGATCGCCGCCTCCCTGGACCTCCCGGTGAGCGTCGTCAAGGTACTGCTGGACGACCTCGTCGAGGACCGGATGATCCTCACCCGGGCTCCCGTCGAGCTCGCCGAGGCGCCGGACATCGCCCTCATCCAGGCCGTGATCGAAGGCGTCCGCCGGCTCTGAGCCGACGGCTCCGGGCCACCGGCTCCGGGGCATCGGCTCCGGGGCATCGGCTCCGAACCGGGCGGATCCGGATCCGTCGGCTCCGGCCGGCGGTTCGGGACCCCGCACAGCACCCGACGACGCACGTACCCGCTTCCGCTTCCCGCCTTCCGCTCAGTTCCCCTTCAGGAGACCCGACGTGACGACCAAGAGCCTGGTGCCGGGCGCGGTCAAGATCCTCGTCGCCGGCGGCTTCGGCGTCGGCAAGACCACCATGGTCGGCTCGGTCAGCGAGATCGAACCGCTGCAGACCGAGGAACGGATGACCCGCGCCAGCATCGGGGTCGACAACCTCGAAGGCGTCCAGGGCAAGTCGACGACCACCGTCGCGATGGACTTCGGACGGATCACGGTCCGCGAGGACCTCGTGCTCTACCTCTTCGGCACCCCCGGCCAGTTCCGCTTCTGGTTCATGTGGGACGACCTCGCCCTCGGTGCGCTCGGTGCCATCGTGCTGGCCGACACCCGGCGGCTGGAGTCCAGCTTCGCCGCCGTCGACTTCTTCGAGCAGCGCGGCATCCCGTTCGCCGTCGGCGTCAACTGCTTCCACGGACGCCGCGACTGCACCCCCGACGACGTCCGGCGCGCCCTGGACCTCGACCCGGGCGTGCCGGTGGTGCTCTGCGACGTCCGGGAGCGCGCCTCCAGCAAGGAGTTGCTGCTCGCCCTCCTGGACCGGGTCCACCAGGACGCTGTCGCCGCGCGGCAGTGAGCCCGGCGCGCGGCCGGCGGGTCGCGTTCGGGGGCTCGTCGCGTTCCGGCCCCGTCCCGGGCCGGGGGGACGCCACACCGGGCCCGGGGCCGAGCGCCGGTCCCGGCGGCCCGGCGGAAGCGGCGCACGGGCCGCCGGGCGCCGCCGGGTCCCGTCAGGCCTTGGCGGGGACCGGCGGGGCGAGCTCCAGGTCGTGCAGGGCGCGGACCAGCGGCGCCAGTTCGGGGAGGTCGGCGGCCCCGGTGAGCGTCGCCTCCAGGGTCGCGTCGTGCAACGGACGTGCCGCGTTGAGCAGTTCGCGCCCCTGCGGGGTCAACTCGGTGTAGATGCCGCGCCGGTCGTCGGCGCAGAGGTAGCGGCTGAGCAGCCCCCGCTCCTCCAGCCGGCTCACCAGCCGGGTCGTCGCGCTGCTGCTCAGCGCGGCCGCGCGGGCCAGCTGCTGCATCCGCATGTGCCAGCCGTCCTGCCGCGACAGCGCCTCCAGCACCGTGTACTCGACCACCGAGAGCCGGTGCTCCGCCTGCAGCGCCTTCTCCAGTGCCGAGTCGATCAGCCCGTGCAGCGCGGCGAGCGTGCGCCAGCCCCCGGCACGGACCTCGGCGGCATCGTCCTGGATCCCCATGGCTCGCCCTCTCCCTGTTCCCTCTGCGGTCCGCGATCCGCGACCGGTGATCTTCGATCCTGACCGGGTCGTGCTCGGGTCTGCTTCCGGTTCAACGCCCTGCTGCGCCCAAGTATGCCACTCGGCGCGGCATACCTGCTTATGCAAATAGTTTTCCTTATGGCTGGGCCGTGAGTGCCCCCTGCTGCTGGTGTGCCGGGGCCCCTGCCCCGGGCCGGCCGGCGTCCGCCAGGCCGCTCCAGGCGGTCACGCAGAGTGCGGACGCCAGCTCCTCCTCGTACCAGGCCGCCGCCAGCCAGGCCGCCGTGAAGCCGTCGTGGTCGTCCGCGACGACCCGGCCGAACACGTCGCGCCGGTGGTCCACCGCCGCCGCGAACAGCCCGTCCAGCAACGAAGCACCGGTGGACAGCCCCGCCGACCGCAGCCGGGCCGAATCGCCCCCGACCGCGCGCGAGCCGAGCGCAAGCGCCGCCCGGCCGCCGGTCACCGCCTGCTCCACCCGCCGGGCGAGCAGGTGCACCGGGGTGGCCGGAGGCACCTCCTCGGGCGCCGCCGGCCCGGCGGGCCGGTCGGACCCGGCCGGCGGCAGGGTGAGGTCGGCCGTCTGCAGCCGCTCCAGCCCCAGATTGACCCGGCCCGCACGGTCGGCGGGCAGCGCGAGCGCCGGTTCGGCGGGATCCCGCCCGGCGGACGGCTGCGGGGGCTCGCCGGCCGCCAGCAGCCGCAGCTCCGGACGGGCCGACCGCTCCAGCCGTCCGATCACCCTCAGCCGCAGCCCCGGAGCCGTGGCCAGCAGCGCCAGGTTGCCCCGGTGCGCGAGACCCGGATGGTCGTGCGCGGCCCGGAGCGCCAGCACCGTCCCCCCGCACTCCGCCAGCAGCCGCAGCTCCCCGCCCTGCCCGTAGGGGACCGCGCCGAGCAGCGTCACGTCCAGGAAGAGCAGGTCGCTGCCCGCGGGCCGGGTCTCCGGGGGCGACGCCGCCGCTTCGAGCGCACGTGCCACCTGGACGGCCGGCGGTACGCCCCAGAGTCCCGCGAGCGGCCCGGCCGTCCAGGCCGCCCCCGCCGCGCGGACCGCCCGTACCGAGGCGCCCGCCCCGAGCCGTCCGGCCGCCGACCTGGTCGCCCCCTGCACGGCCAGCCCGGCCCGGGTGAACTCGCGATGGCTGAGCATCGCGTCCCCCAGCCGCACCGTCCGGTTCCCGGCACCGACCGCCTGCGGAGCAGCCGCCGTGGCGTCGCCGTGCGGCATCACCTCGGCCATCGTGTGCAGCCCGCCACCCGCGTCGACCGCCCAGGTCAGCACGCCGGCATGGGTCGCCGTCAGGATCGGTTCGGCGAACAGGCCGTAGAGCCGAAGACCGCCCGCCGGCGCGTAGACCTGGCGAGCCACCCCGCGCAGCTCGGCCGGGCCCGGCCCGGGCGGGGCGGCCGGGCCCGGCGGGCCTCCGTGGGCGTCCGGACCTCCCGGGCCGTCCGGAGGGGGCGTTCGGGCGGCGGTGCCCCCGGGTGCGGCAGCGGATGCGGCGGGGGTCGAGCGCTCCCCCGCGAGGAGGGCCAGCGCCGCGGTGAGACCGAGCAGTTCGCGCAGGCCCGCCACCAGGTCGGCGAGCCGGTGGTCCGGCTCGCCCGAGCGGGCGGCCCGGATCCGGGTGACCACCGCCACCGCGACCGTCGCCGGCCGGTACAGACCGATGAGCCGGGCCCGGTGGGCCGCCCGCAGCAGCTCCGCCTGCAGCACGGCGCCCGCGCCGCCCACGCCGGCCGCCAGTACCGCGCCGCCCACCCGGTGCAGGTGCTCGACGGCGGCCCGTTCGGCCGCGGTCGGCGACCAGGCCGCCGCACCGTCGGCCGCGACCACCTCGGTGGCCGGGGCGGTGGCGGACGCGCCGGTCCCGGACGGCTCCGCCGGGGCCGGCGGCGGGCTCCCGTC
>NZ_JBHJRC010000173.1:0-17688 GCF_042261735.1 Kitasatospora sp. NPDC056327
GGCACACGGCACCGTGGCCACGGTGCCGTGTGCCCGTGTGCCGACCGCCGACCGCCGACCGAGCCGTGTGTGGGAGCCGTGCGCGAGGCATGAGCCGATCATGAGGAAATCGTGACGGCCTGAGCAAGGCTTCTCTTCGAGCCGGACCGCACCCGCCCCGCACTCCGACGGGCACCGCGCCGGCCGACTCCGTTCCGGAAGAGGGAGCCCCCCATGAATCCGCCGAACCAGACCCCCCGTCCGCAGACCCTGCGCCGGGCGGTGGCGTCGACCGCCGTCCTGCTCACCGCCGTCGCCTCGCTCGGCCTGGCGAACGCCACCGGCGCGGCCGCCGCCACGCCCCTGGCGGGGCCGCCGAGCGGCACCTGCAACCCGGCCGTTGACACGGTCTGGCACGACGTCCTCACCACCCAGGTGAATCCCGTCGTCACCGACTTCTCGGCGATCAACGTGACCGACGGCACCACCGGCCAGCGCACCCAGGTGCTGACCCGCGTCGACACCGTCACCACCACGGTCAACCAGAACACCCAGATCTCGGCCTCCGCCGGCTTCCTGTTCTTCAAGGTGTCCGCCACGGTCGGGTTCTCCGTGCAGACGACCACCTCGTCCACCACGACCACCACCGCGTCCACCACCTGGAACCTCAACAAGCCCGGCTACTACGGGCTCTACCGCGGCACCCGGAAGGTCTCCGGCGAGTGGGTGGAGTACTCCTGCGCCCGGGCCGGCGGCATCGGCTTCTGGGTGAACACGACCCCGAACGGCAAGGGCACCTACACCACCTTCGAGTACCCCGAGGAGGGCACCGTGTCCTGCGCCACCCCGGAGCCCGCCGGGACCCTCCGCCACGCCGCCCGGCAGCGGCTCGGCTGCTGACCGGACGGGAGCGGTCCCGCGGAACCGGCTCGCCCCGGACCACGAGCGACCCGAGCGACCCCGAGCAATCCCGAGCAACCCCGACCGACCGGGCCCAGGCCCTACCGGCGGCTTGCGCACACCACCACGACTCCCCGGCTGTGAAAGAGAGTTCACGATGTCCTTAGCACTCCGCCGCCTCACCGCGCTCGGCACCACCGCGGTCCTCGGCGCCCTGATGCTCGCCACCGCCCCGACCGCCACGGCCGCGGACCGGGGAAGCGACTTCGTCTGCGACCCGATCTACTACCGCATCAAGGCCGCCAACCGCCCCATGTTCAACGAGCTGGCCATGACCGTCGCCCTCTCCCCCGGGAACCACGGGTCGGTCATCCAGTACCAGTGGGAGGACGAGTCCAACCAGAAGTGGAAGCTCTGCCGCAAGCGCCAGTCGAACGGCAGCGAGCAGGTGGTCTTCCGCGACGCATGGCGCAGGTGGTGCATGGCCGTGAACCCCAACGGCAACCTGTGGGACTGGCTGGTCACCGTCGGCTGTGACGACGACTACGTACCCGACGAGCAGAAGTTCACCCTGGTCAACGTGCCCAACACCAACTACACCGCGATCCAGGGCGTGCGCTCCGGCAAGTGGCTCGCCGCCAACGACTTCGACACCAACGGCAGCCAGATCAGCCTCCACAACAGCCCCGACCTGTGGGTCCTGGAAATGGCCTGACCGCACGACGCCGGCGGGGTCCGTCGGCCGCTGTCCGTGGGCCGCTGTCCGTCCCGGGGCCAGGCGCCCCGGACGGGCACCGGCCCACGGGGCCGACGGCCCGGCCTTCGGCGCCGGCCCTCCTGCTCCCGCCCTCGCCCCGGCTCGAAGGTCAAGCCCTCCGCCGGTGGCCTCCCTGGCCTCCGGTTCCGCGTGCCGGCCGGGTGCTCGCCCACCGGCCCGGTCCCGACCGGCCGGCCGCGGCCAGGCCGGCCTCGCAGTCGTCGATCGCCCACGCGTCGCGGCTCTGCGGGGGCTGTTCCCGCAGCATCGCGAGGGCCTCGCGGAAGTAGTCGGCGGCAGCCGCGTACCGCCCGGTGAGCAGGCTCTGGTTGCCCAGCCCCCCGAGCACATCCGCTTCGCCCGCGCGATCACCGACCGAGGCCAGCAGCGCCCGGGCCGTGCGCAGTTCACCGAGGGCTGGTTCGTGCCGGCCCTGCGCCCCCAGGGCGGCGGCCAGGTCGTGGCGGGCGCGGCCCTCGCCGCGGCGGTCGCCGGTCCGGCGGGCCGCCGCGACCGCCGACCGGGTCGCCGTCAGCCAGTCCGCCGCGTACGGGCCCGCCTCGAAGTGGGCCCGCAGCACCAGGGGCAGCCGCCAGGCGTGGCCGTCGAGGCCGTGCTCGGCCGCGTACCGGACGGCCGCCAGCAGCCGCGCGTGCTCGTTCCCGCACCATTGCCGTGCCTCGGCGGCGGAGGTGAAGCCCGGCGGCTCGTACCAGGGGCCCGCGGCGGTGAGCGGCAGGCGCCGGCGCCCCGGGGCGAGCAGGCGGGCCGCCGCCGCCGCGTGGTGCAGGTACCAGGAGCAGAGACGTTCCCGGGCGGCGGCGCGGTCGGCGGGGCCGGTCTCGGCGGTGGCGCGGTCGGCGGCGTAGCAGCGCAGCAGGTCGGGCAGGCGGTAGCGGTGCGGCCCCGCGGGAACGAGCAGATGGGCGGTGGCGAGGTGTTCGAGCACCGGCCCGGTCTCGGCGGGGGCCGAGCCGGAGAGCGCGGCGGCCTCGGCCGTACCGACGCAGCCGCCGGGGGCCAGACCCAGCCGTCGGAAGAGCCGCTGGGCGGCGGGGGCCAGGGCCCGGTAGGAGAGGTCGAAGGCGGCCCGGACGCCGGTGGTGGCGTCGCCGTCGATCTGGAGCACGGTGAGGCGGTCCTCCGCGTCGCGCAGTTCGGTGGCGTGATCCACCAGGGTGCGGTGGGGCCGCTCCGCGAGGCGGCCCGCGGCGATGCCGAGGGCGAGCGGCAGGTGCCCGCAGGCGGCGGCGAGTTCGGCGGCGGCGCGGGGTTCGGCGCGGGTGCGGTCCGGGCCGGTGATCCGGGCGAGGAGTTCGACGGCGTCGGACTGGGGCAGGACGTCGAGCACCAGCCGCCGGGCGCCGTCGCAGGCGGTGAGCCCGGCCAGCCCGTCCCGGCCGGTGACCAGGGCCAGCGAACCCGCCGAACCGGGCAGCAGCGGGCGGACCTGCTCGGCGTTGCGGGCGTTGTCGAGCAGGACCAGGACCCTGCGGTCGGCGAGCAGCGACCGGTACAGGGCGGCGCTCTCGTCGACGGTGGCGGGGATCCGCTCGCGGTCGGTGCCGAGGGCCCGCAGGAAGCAGGCCAGTGCCTCGTGCGGGGTCAGCGGCGGCCCGAGGGCGTACCCGCGCAGGTTGAGGTGGAGCTGGCCGTCGGGGAAGCGCTCGCGGACCCGGTGCGCCCAGTGCACGGCGAGGGCGGTCTTGCCCGTCCCGGCGCCGCCGGTCACCACGCCGATTCCGGGGGCGACGGGCCGGGCGACCACGAGGTCGGCGGCGCCGGGTCCGACGGTGACGTCCGGGCCGGCCACGACCGGGCCGGGCGGGCGGACGAGGCCGTCCAGGACGCCGAGCTCCGCCCTCCGCCCGACGAAGGTGGCCAGGGCGGGCGGCAGTTGGGCGGGTCTGGGCACGGCCGGGCGGATCACCGGCGAACGCCCGGCGGCTGCGGGCGGGCGCCCCGCAGTGGCCCGCGGGCGCCCTGCGGGAACCGGTCGCTCCTTCAGCAACTCATCGTGCAGGAGCTGGAGTTCGGGACCGGGGTCGAGGCCGAGCTCATCGGCCAGCTGTCTCGCGAACCGGCGGTAGGCCGCGAGCCCGTCGGCCTGTCTGCCCGCCCGGTGCAGGGCCCGGACGAGCTGCGTCACGAAGCGGTCCCGGAGCGGGTGTTCGGCGACCAGTGCGGTCAGTTCCGGGACGGTCTGCCGGTGCCGGCCGAGTTCGGCCTCCAGGTCCAGGCAGTTCTCCCAGGCGGTGAGCCGCAGCTCGTTCAGTGCCACCGCGCCGGCGGCCACCAGGCTGCCGGACAGCCCGTCCAGCACCGGTCCGCGCCACAGGCCGAGCGCGGACCGGAACTCCTCGACCGCCGCCGCGGAATCGCCGCGCTCGGCCAGCCGGCGCGCCGCCGAAACCCGTCGGGCGAAGGTCAGGGCGTCCACCTCGTGGCCGCTCGGCGCGATCCGGTAGCCGGGGCCGTCCGTGACCAGCACCGGCGGCCCGTCGTGGACGGCGGCGAGCTTGCGCCGCAGCAGTCCGGCGAGGTTGCGGATCTGGCGGCGGGCGGTGGCCGGCGGTTCGTCGTCCCAGACCGCGTCGACCAGCCGGGGCACCGGGACGACGGCCCCGGCGTTGAGCAGCAGGGTGCCGAGCATCCGCTCCTGCTTGGCCCCTTCCGTCCGGGCCCGCCGGCCGTCGTCGGTCCACACCTCCAGTGGTCCGAGGATCTTGAACTCCATGCGTCCCTCCCGTGGCCGGGCGCCCGTCGGGGCCGCCCGGATGCCTTCGAAGCTCGTGACCATCTCATGACGGACTCGTGTCAACTCTGTGCGTCCGGTTGGGAGTGTTCTCCCGCCGGCCCCGCTGGGGCCGGTTCTCCCACACCCAAGGAGCGGTTCAATGAAGCGCATCAAGCAGGTGGCGGCCCTGGCCGTCGCAGCCGGTCTGGCCCTCGTCCCCCTCTCGGCGACCACCGCGCACGCCGCGGGGCCGGCCACCCACAAGGGAATGACCTGGCAGACGCTGGCGACGGGCCCCGAGGGGACCGTCCAGGTCGGCGGCTTCGCGCACTCGACGCCGAGCGACCCGTACAACGGCGACACCCTTCCGTCCGTCTCGCTGCCGGTCCTCTGCATCAACGTGGACGGCAGCCCCGCGCCGGACGGCCTCAGCATCGGCTTCTACACCGGCTGGGCCGGCGGCACCGTCGCGCTCAGCCAGCCGGTGAAGGGCTCGCGGCTGAACAGCCAGGCCGCCGCGAACAGCATCTGCCAGGCGTCCTTCGGCACCGGCTGGCGCCAGGCCGAGTTCCACGACGGCCGCTACGGCCCGAACCTGGACAACGTCGGCGGGTGGAGCTTCTGGGCGTACGGCAACATCGCCCCCAACGCCCGCTTCTGGACCGCCATCAACGACCAGCAGGCCAACCCCTGGAACTGACGGCGGCGCGGCGGTGACGGCCGGGCGGGGCGGCGAGCGGTCCGCCCGGCCGTACCGCCTCCGGCATCGGACCGGGTCCGGTACCGATGCCGGGTTCGCGTGGTGGTCCGGTTCCCGGTCCGGCCGGTCGGGCTCCCGGCCCGGCGCCTGGTCCGGCTCCTGATCCGTTTCCGCTGCCGGTTCGGAGTCCTCGGGGCACGGCACGAGGACTCCCGCAGGAGAGGTCCGGTCACCCTGGGGTGGCCGGGCCGTCCGGCGTTCGGGGTTCCCCGGCCGCGTGGGACGCGGGGCGGGGGTCCCGCCGGCCGGCGGGGGCTCCGGGGGGACGGCCGCCGGGGTGATGGGCGCGTGCCATGGGGCGAGAACTCCTCTGCCGGGAAGGTGTCGTAAGCGGAGGCCGCCCCGTTGCCGGGGCGGTGCCGGGACAGACCTTCCCATCCGGCGGCGACCGGTGACATCCCAGGTTTGCAGGGGGATCGACATCCACCTCCTCGTGGTAGGAGGACGATCCACCGGGCACCTCCCGACGAAGAGGCCCCAGGTCGACGACCTGGGGCCTCCGTGCCGTCCGGGCTCGCACCGGCTTCCGGGGCAGGACCGGGTGAGCCGGGGCGGGCCCGGGTGGGGCGCGGGCGGTTCGGGCGGGGTGTCAGACCGGGGGGCCACCGAGTCCGGCGGTGTAGGGCGCCGCGAGCAGCGCGACGAGTTCGCGGCGGCTCCGTACACCGGTCTTGGTGAAGGCGGACTTCAGGTGGTCCTGGACGGTGGTCGGGCTCAGGAAGAGCCGGCCCGCGATGTCCCTGGTGCTCAGGCCCCGCACAGCCTGGAGCACCACCTCCTGCTCGCGGGGCGAGAACCGGTGCGCCAGCAGGGACAGCGGGATCACGTCGACCGGGCTCGCGGGCTGGGCGACCAGGGCGACGCTGCCCCGCGGGTTCTCGTCGAGCAGCGAGGCGCGGACCGCGAGCCACTGGCCGCTGGGGCGGCGCAGCCGGGCCCAGGCGTGGGCGCCCGCGCTCGCGGAGGGCACATGGGTACGGGCCCGCTCGGACAGGTAGACCAGCGCGGTCGGCACTCCGGAGGGGCGGTACTGCGGCTCGGAGAGCTCCTCGAACAGCTGGCGGGCCCCGGAGTCCGCGGAGGTGAGCTCGCCGGTGGGGCCGATGACGGCGACTCCGAGCCAGTACGGTCCGTCCCGCGGGTCCGCCCGGGCGTCCTGCCCGTCGGGGCCGCCCGCGGTGGGCAGCGCGTAGTCGCGCAGGGCCGCCGCCACGGCCCGCGCGGCCCGTTCGGCCAGTCGCTGCTCGCTCGCACCGAAGGGCGCCGAACCGGCCTCGCGCATCAGCGCGGCGGCTCCCCACCGCCCGCCGCCGATGTCGAAGTTCATCCGCAGCTCGTCACCCAGTCCGAACTCGGCGAGCAGCTCCCGGTAGCGCACGCTGCGTTCGGGACGGCCGTCGGTGGCGCGGTGGACGGTCTCCACCACCCGGCCGGCGGCCCGGATGTCGACGAACCGGGTGGTGTCGTCGGACCACATCTCCAGCCAGATGGCGTGCTCGAAGGCGGCGCCCTGGAGGCCCTCGGCCACGGTGGAGGTCAGGAAGCCGGTGACCGGATCGGCCCCGTGCAGGCATCCCGCTTCGGACCCGAGCGCGGGTCCGAGGACGGCGAGGAGCTGTCGGAAGAACTGTTCGAGCGGGAGCCTGGCCGCCGCCAGATCCTCGATCTCTCCCATCATGCGGCGTTCCCTGTCACGGAATGAGGTCATCTCTTTACCTTAGAGCCGGGGTTGACCGGCTCTCCCGCATTCCTGGGATGCAGAAGGATGCCACGCACCGGTAGGGCCGATCCTCAAACCACCTGACGAACAGGTGATTTGACGGACAATCAATCCCTAACACCTTCAGTTCGGTTGAGCAGCCCAGGGGCCGGGCTGCGGGATCACCCTCACCCGCGCCACCCGCGCCACCCACGCCACCCACGCCCCGCGGGGCCCCGCTCGCCGACCGGGGCCCCGCGGAACGGATCGGCCCCCGTCAGCGGAGGGTGCGCAGGAAGATGTCCGCCTTGCCGTTGGTGTCGCCGGGGACGAGGTCGTCGGCCGTGGACCGGAAGACCACCTGGCGCCCGCCGGCGCTGACCGTGTCGATCCCCGCCGTGGCCGGGCGGTCGGTGACGGTCTCGTCGGTGCCCGTCTCCAGGTCGCGCAGCGTGAGCGGCGCCGGCCCGGTCGCATCCGACAGGGTGTGCAGCAGGTAGCGGCCGGTGGGGTCGATGGCGACACCCTTCACGCCGGGCACCAGCAGGGCGGCGCCGGACGCGACGTCGTGGACGTACGTGTCGGCGCCCGAGAGGTAGACGACCTTGCCGCCGTTGTCGCTGAGCTGGACCAGTTCGGCCGCCCTGCCCGGACCCTCGATCGGGCCGGCGGCGGTGTTGTCGGCCCAGTCCCACAGGAAGACGTCGTGCTCCCCGCCGTCCTGGTACGCGAGACGGGTCCCGTCGCCGCTGATGGACGGCCGGATCGCCGCGAGGTTGTGGATGATGTCGACGGTCTGCAGGGCGCCGGTGTCCGGGCTGCGGACCTCGACGCGCTGGTTCTGCTCCGGGGGCCTGAACTTGACGCTGTACGCCTGGCGGTTCTCGTTCTCACCCATGGTCGCCTCGCAGGTGAAGAGCGAGCAGGTGTAGGCCGTCGTCCACCGCCGGGTCAGATGTTCCTGATAGAACGCCGTATTGGCGAACCTGGGCGCCAGATAGGCAACGACCTCCCCGTCCCCGCTCAGCACGGGCGGCGCCACGGCGCCTCCGCCGAACTGCCGGTTCTGTCCCGTCGTCAGATCACGGACGAACACCCACTTGCCCGTTGCCGTATTCCCGGGAACGAGATTGTTCGAGCGCGACGAGAAAACGATGCGGTGGCCCGCCGGCGTGATCGACACCTCGGACGAATCGCCGTTGCCCTCGGTACCGTCCGCCGCGACACTGACCCTCTCGATACCGACCGCACGAACGCCCGCACCGTCCGCGGGCCCGGCCCAGGCCGCACCGGGCAGGACCGCCGTGATCACACCGACCATGGCCGCCGCACCCAGAACACCCCGCCCACGTCTGGCCGCAACCCGGTTCACCCTTCCCTGCATGTTTCCCCCCAGACATCTTTCGCCTCGGCACCCCCATTCGGAGAACCACCGACAATCAAAATCCGAAAGAGCGACACGGTCAACGCACAGATGCGCCACATGACCTGACCGAATATCTGGTTTCGGTCATCGGGAAACCGTTCCACCACTCGGGCCGCCTCCCGTCGCTGGGGAAACATCCGGCCGCCCCGAAAGCGGACTCCCACCGCCCCGGGGAACGGGCGGCGAACACACGGGCGGGGCCGTGGCCGGGTTCCGGCCGGGGCACCGGGGTGTGTGATGCGGGCAACCCGGACGCGGCAGGGGCGTCCGCCGGTGCGGCCGCCGTCACCGCGCCCTGTCCAGGCACCGGCCCGACGCCCGCCAACCCGTCCCGAGGGCGGACGGTCACCACGGACCACGCACCCGCCGGCGTCCTCGGCCGCCCCGCGACCGTTGCCCGCCCGGGCGCCCGTGGGCCGGCTCCCCCGGGCCGGGTGGCCTCCCCGCCCCCTGGTCCTTCCCGCCGCCGGAGGCCGGGGGCCCGCGCCGGCCCGAGTGGCCCCGGAAGATCGGTCCGGGGGGCAGGAGAGAGGCCGCGCCGATCCGGTCCGCTCCCCTGCGCACCGCCCTGCCGGACGGGGACGGAAACGGGTCGGGCTGCCCGGTCGAAGGGACCGGGCGGCCCGAACTGTGCGGTGAGCGACTACCGCGGAGCAGCCTCAGCCGTGGCGGCCACGGCGACGGGCGGCCAGGACGGCGATGCCGCCGAGGACAATCAGGCCGGCACCGATGCCGAGGAACATCGGGGCGTTGTCGGAACCGGTCGACGCGAGCCGACCGCCGCCACCACCGCCGCCGCCGCCGTTGGCGGGCAGCGGGAGCTGGGTGGTCGGACCCTCAGCCGTCGGACCGTCGACGCCGGGCGCGGCACCGGACGCGCTGGAGGTGGCGGTGGGGCTGGTCGGCACGGCCGAGGTGGCGCTCCCGGTCGGGGTCGGGGCCGGGGACGTCGGGGTCGGCGAGGCGGTCGTCTCGGTCGGCGACGGCGACGGCGAGGCGGTGAGCGTCGGCGAGGCAGAGGTCTCCGTCGGCGACGGCGTCACAGTGGGCGACGGCGAGGCGGTCGTCTCGGTCGGCGACGGCGACGCACTGGTCTCCGTCGGGCTGGGCGTCGGTGAAGCAGTCGTCTCGGTCGGCGACGGCGTCGGCGTGGTCTCCGTCGGCGACGGTGTCGGCGTCACGGTCGGCGTCGGCGTCGGCGTGACCTCGCAGTCCGGGAGGTCCCCGTCGAACGGGTAGCTGTGGATCTCGTAGCCGCCGTTGCCGGTCTGGACGAGGTTGCCCGCCAGGTAGACCCGGCCGTTCATGCCCGGCATGTCGATGGTCGTGGTGCCGGCCGGGTTGCCCGCCAGCACCGAGCCCTGGAACTGCGCGGTGCCGTTGATCTGCGCGCTGGTGGACGTGGGGAAGTTCCACATCAGCTTGGAGCGCAGTGCGGCCATCGGGTCGTCCGCCAGACCGGTGCCCGTGTAGGTGTTGATGACCGGGTCCGCCGACAGCATGTTGACCACGACGGTCGCGCCCGCCGGAACGCCGTCGAACACCAGGCCGATCTGGCCGCCGGTCGGCGAGGTGAGGTTGCCGGTGACGTTGAAGACCTGCTTCATGCTGGTCCCGTCGCCGGTGAAGGTCGCCTCGCTCGCGGTGAGCGCGACGGTCCCCGTGGCGGTGGCCCGCCCGACGCAGGTGGAGACGTCCTCGATCCGGGTGAGCACCGACCGGTACGGCGCGGCGGCCTTGGCGTCCGGTATGACCTCGCCCGGCGGGTCGACGGCGACCGTGCCGGTGAGCGTGCCCGCGTGCCGCAGGTTGCCGTAGGCCTGGCCGGTGGAGTCGAAGCCTCCCATCAGCAGGCTGTTGCCGGGCTGGACGGTGACGTTGCCGCCGACCGTGAGGTAGTCGCTGCCGTTCGGCGGGACGACCCGCGAACCGACGCCGACCACGCCCGCGTTGAAGTTGCCGCCGCCGTTCTTGTCGACGGTGAAGTCCCCGAGGGTGACGATCCTGCCCTCGGCCTCCGCCGCCCGGCCGGTGACCGTGTAGCTGCCGCCGGTGAAGACGGTGACGGCCCCGTCCCGGCCGGGGAAGTCGCCGTTGTGGACCGGCGGCCAGGCGGCGGGGCACTCCGGCCCGGTGCACGCACCCAGCGGCGGGGCCAGCGGCGCGGCCGAACCGATTGTCAGCACCGCCGCGAACGGCAGCAGCGCGGTGGCGGCGGCGGCCGCGATCCTGGCGTTCCGACGTCCGCGCGGGGCCGGGACCCGCTCCACGACGGGTCTTCTGTGACCGGGCGTACCCGTGCTCTGACTCATCGACACGAACCTCCGTGCAGGGAAGAAGGCAGGTGAAGGAGCACGCCTGCCGCGTAGGGGTGACCACCGGCCATCGCGACTCATCCCAATGAGTCCAGAGATGTCGGCATATCCGATACCAAATCGGACATCCCGCACCATACAGACCATCATGGTCAATATGAAAATCCCAAGGCTCACTGCGCCGAACGTGTCGCCCACGGCGGACCGGGCCGCCGGGACCGCTACCGCCGCCCTCCGCCGCCCTCCGACGCCCGGCCGATCGACCGGGCCTCGCTCCGCAACGGCTCCCACCGACCTGCAACGTCCGCCGCCGCGAGCGGCCGAACCACCGTCAGGCGGTCGGCGCGCTGCCGCACGGCGCCGTGGGCCGCACGGGCGGCCCGGTCAGGACGTGCCCGCGTGGCGCGCCCGCCCCAGGGCCGTGACTCCCAGCAGCAGGACGCGCAGGCCGTTGTCGATCATCGCGTCCCGTTCGGGGACCGGCAGGTCGGGCTGCAGGTTGACGAGTATGGTGGCGAGTCCGTGGACGGTGGCCCAGCTCGCCACCACCGCCGCCGCGGTTTCCCCGGGCGGCAGGCAGCCCGCCCCGGTCAGCCGGTCCAGCGCGGCCAGCAGGATCACGTCCGGCTGGGGCTGTCCCCCGGTGTCGGGGTCCGGCTCGTGCCCGGGGGATCCCGGGGTGCCCACGCCCGAGGGGTTGCCGTCCATGGCGGTGCGGAACAGCCCCGGCTCGTCGAGCGCGAAGCGCACGTACGCGCGGCCGACCTCGCTCAGGTGCAGTTCCGCCGCCGCGCGCGGGTCCGAAGGCTCCGGGACGGCCGCGACATGGGCCGCCATGGCCGCGCCCAGCTCGCACAGGGCCTGCTGGGCCACCGCCGCCTTCAGCCCCGCAAGGGTCCTGAAGTGGCCGTAGACGGAGTTGGGCGCGACCCCGACGAGGCGGGCCACCTCCCGCAGGACCACCGCTTCCGGACCGCCGGTGCGTGCCAGCTCTATGCCGGCGCCGATCAGGGCCGGCCGCAGGTCTCCGTGGTGGTAGGTGGTCCGGGTGCGGCGGTTCGGCTGGGTCATGCACGGATCCTGGCACGGACGGATCCCGCGGGGCCACCTGCCTCCCGCGTCCCCGCTCCCGGATCCCCGCACTCCGGTCGGCGGCCCCGCGCCGCGCTCGGCGGCCCTGCGGTCAGGGTGCGACGAGCCGCAGGCCCGGAAGGCCGCGGCGGCGGATCATCAGCTCGGCGGCGACGATGTTGGGCAGCCAGCACAGGAACGGGACGGCCGCGTAGGCCTGGCCGACCATCCGCTCCACATCGCCGCCACCGGCCAGGACCTGCAGCAGGATCAGCACGCCGAACCAGAGCCGCAGCGTCGGCGCCGCGAAGGTGAGGGCGAAGCTGCGGATCATCCAGGCCCGGTGGGCGGCGAAGTCACCCGCCCTCGCGGCCCGGTAGCCGCGGTAGGTGGTCCACCCCCAGAGGACGGCCAGGCTGCCGAAGCCGAAGAAGCCGGCGAAGGCCACGGAGTTGAAGAACGACATCACCAGCCCCGCCGCCGCGCCGAGCCCGACGGCGGTCACGTAGCCGCGCCCGATCCAGCGGTGCACGCGGGGAAGGCGCTCCCGGATCGCGCCGGCGAACTGGAACGGGCCGACCGCCAGGGCCAGCCCGGCCGTGATGATGTGGACGTAGAAGGCGATCTGGACCGGGAACGGCCGGTCCGCGTAGGTCGACGCGAGGCCGACCCGGCCTGCGGCGAGCGTCTCCAGGCTTCCGGTCGCGTACTGGCCCACGGAGTAGCCGGTTATCGCCACCGACAGCAGCAGCATGACGGTCCAGTGGAAGCGGGAGCCGCGACGCGGCCGGCCGGTGGCCGTCGGCGGGCGGGAGGTCAATGCGGACATGGCGAAGCAGCCCTCTCTCGGGGCGAGGCGAAGCGCGGGAACGGTGGCACGGGCTCAATCTGTACAGTGTGAGTTTTAGTGTCCGGCCGGTACGGGAGTCAAGGGCCGACCAGGCGCACGGGCGGTCACGGCCGGGGAGGATGACGGTGCTTCAGACCCAGGACCGACCGTGGGGACGCGCGGACGGGTGCCGGCGACGCGGCGCGAGCCCGGCCGGGGACGCCGGTGGCCCAACTCCCCGGCCGTCCCCTCGGCGCCGGATCCCGTCACCGTCCACGGGGCCCGGCACCACTCCAACGGGTGAATCGCGGGGCGCCGGGCAAGCCGGGCGCCGGAGGCCCCCGAAGGCCTCACGTACGAGCCCGCGAGCGGCGGGCTCCGGCCAGGGACGGGAGCACGATGCCTCCACAGCACATCGACACCCGGCTGCTCGAAGAACTCACCGAGCAGTCGCAGGACCTGAACAGCGACGCGATGCGGATCACGAACGACGCGCTCGTCGGCTTCGGGCGGACGGTGGAACCCGTCCGGCGCCGCTGGTGGCACCGTGGTGGCCCGGTCGCCGCCGCGGCCGGCGCGTTCGCGCTCCTCGGCGCGGGCCGGGCCTTCGCCGCGTCGCCCTCCCCCTCCGGCTCCCCGGCCGGCTCCGTGACCGGCTCCGTGACCGACGACATCATGGCGCTGCAGACCGCCGCCTCGATCGAGAACCTGGCGGTCGGCGTCTACCGGACCGCCGCCGGGCTGCCGTTCGTCAAGGACGGCAACAGGACGGTCGCCGCGTTCATCGCGAAGACCACCGAGCAGCACGAGGCGCACGCGAAGGCCTTCAACTCCGCCGCCGCCAGGGCCGGCGGCCAGGCGCAGAACGGCCCGGACCCGAAGTACAGGCGCCTGGTGGACCAGATGCTGCCGGACATCAAGGGCCCGGCGGACGTGGTGCGGCTCGCCATCACCCTGGAGGACGTCGCCACGCAGACGTACACCAGGAACGTCAGCCAGGTGAGCAACGCCGAACTGCGCAGGCTCTTCGCCTCGGTGGCCCCCGTGGAGGCCCAGCACCGGGCCACCCTGCTCGCCGTCCAGGCGCTGCTGGCGGGCAACGCCGCGGACCTGGTCACCATCCCGGTGGACCCGGCGAAGCTGCCCGCGGCGGCCGGCTCCGTCGGCTTCCCCGACGCCTTCCACCGGACCGACAACGCTTCCCCGATCAGCGAAGGGGCCGTGCAGTGACGACCACCGGGAACCGCTGGGAACTTCCCGTCGGTGAGGGCGAACTCGACGCCCTCACCCGCGAGATGCACGACGCCCATCAGGAGACGCTGCCCGCCATGCGCGCGGCGGCGGCGGACCTGACGGAGGAGGTCCGGGCCGGTCGGGCCGGGGAGCTCCGCGGCGCCGGCCGCCGCCGGTTCCTGCTGGGTGCCGGCGGCGCGGCGGCCGGGCTGGTCCTGGCCGCCTGTTCCGGCGGCAGGCCGGCCGACGCCCCTCCGCCCTCCGCCGGCGCGGACGCCTCGGCGCCCGTCGCCGACCCGGCGTCGGGCCGGTACACCGGCGACCTGAGGGTCGTCGCGCTCGCCACCGCCCTGGAGAACCAGGCCGTCGGCGCCTACCGGGCC
The DNA here is from genome assembly GCF_042261735.1 of Kitasatospora sp. NPDC056327. Lineage (NCBI taxonomy): Bacteria > Bacillati > Actinomycetota > Actinomycetes > Kitasatosporales > Streptomycetaceae > Kitasatospora > Kitasatospora sp. NPDC056327. Next base: position 14,090 of record NZ_JBHJRC010000173.1, read on the forward strand.
GCCCTGGACGCCGCCGCGGCCGGCAGGCTGGGCACCGTGCCGCCCGCGGTGGCGACGTTCATCAGCACGGCGATGGGCCAGCACGCCGACCACGCCAAGGCCTGGAACACGGTGCTCACCGGCGCCGGCAGGCCCGCCGTCACCGACGTCCCGCTGTCCAACCAGCCCGCCACCCTCCAGGCCCTGGGCGCGGCCACGGACGTCGCCGCCGTCGCGAGGCTCGCCCTCTCCCTGGAGGACCAGGCCGCCCAGACCTACCTGTTCGCGACCTACAACGTCACCAGCCCGGGCGGCATCGCCACCGCGGCCACGATCGCCCCCGTCGAGGCCATGCACGCCGCCATCCTCAACTACGTCCTCGGCCAGTACCCCGTCCCCGCCGACTTCCTGTCCGTCGACAAGGCCGCCGCCCCCTCCCTGCTCACCCTCTGACCGGGGCGGCCCACGAACCGGCGCGTGCCCGGAGGGGAGAACTCGACACCCCCGCCTCCGGGCACGCGCCTTCCTGTCCCGCTCGAACACCACGAGCGCGACGGGCACCACGGGCACCACGGGGACGACGGTGAACGCCGGACGCCCGCGCCGCGCCCCACCGGGCGCAGGCGTACGGAACCCCCGGCTCCCGGCCGACGCCCGCCCGACACCCGGCACCCGATTCCCGATGCCCGATGCCCGCCCCGAACGACGGGGCGGGCATCGTGGCTTCCGCGCCGGTACCGCCGCCCGGGGGCGGCCGAGGTCAGGTGAGGGCGAACACCATGAGCGGCCGGCCGGTGGGACGGGCCGATCCCCCGGCGGGCTCCTCGGTCACACCGACACCGACCGCACCGTCGATGCCGCCCGTGAGCAGCACCTGCCCCTCGTTCTCCGGCAGCAGACCGGCCGGGCGCATCGTCCCCGCGTCGTCGAACCACAGCTGGTAGGCACGGCCCCGGGCCAGTGCGGGCAGCCCGGTGGCGAGGAACGCGGCCCGGCCGCGCCCGGCCGACCACACCACCGTGGCCACGGCCGACCCGGCGGCCGTCGTGGAGGTGCGCGCGTCCGGAGCCGCCAGCAGGGCGGCGACCGCGCTCCGTTGCCCAAGCAGACGGCCCTCCCTGGCCTCGGCCCGGAGCGCCCGGTCGTGCTGCTGAACGGCGGCGGCGCCGAGGCCGGCGGCCAGGGCCAGGCAGGCCGCCAGCACCAGCCGGGGCCATCGGCGGACGACCGGCGGCACGCGCCGGGGGCGGCCGGCGGACGCGGTCAGCGGCGGGAGCTGGCGGATGCCGCCGATGCCCGCCATCACCCGGGCCTTGAGCGCCGGCGGCGGCTCCAGCGACTCCGCGGCCCCGAGCCGGGCCAGCGTCGCCTCGAACTCGGAGACCTCCGCCGCGCAGGCGGGACACTGCGCGAGGTGGCGTTCGAACGCGGTCAGCTCCTGCTCGGGCAGTGCGTGGGCCGCGTACGCGCCGGTGAGGACGTGCAGGTCGGGTGCGGTGTTCATGATCCGACTCCCAGGCAGTCGCGCAGACGGATCAGGCCGTCCCGCATCCGGGTCTTGACGGTGCCGAGCGGGGTGCCCAGCAGTTCGGCGACCTCGGGGTAGCTGTAACCCCGGTAGTACGCCAGGGCCACCGACTCGCGCTGCAGTTCCGTCAGCGACCGCAGGCAACGGCGGACCTGCTCGCGCTCCAGCCGGCCCTCCACGCGCTCCGCGACCTCGTCGAACGCGGGTGTGTGGGAGCGGGCGGCCGCCCGCTCGTCCCGGTCGGCCGCGGCCTGCGCGGCCCGGACCCGGTCCACCGCCCGCCGGTGGGCCATCGTCAGCACCCAGGACATCACCTCGCCGCGCTCCGGCTCGTACCGGGCCGCGGTGCGCCACAGTTCGAACATCACCTCCTGCACCACCTCCTCGGACTGCGCCGGGTCCCGCAGGACCCGCCGCACCACTCCCAGAACCGGGCCGGCCACCGCGTCGTACAGGCGGGAGAACGCCGCCTGGTCGCCGAGCGCGGTCCCGGCGACCAGTTCCTTCAGGTCCGGACCCCGGAGCCCCGGCCCCTCCAGGTTCACGACGGTGCTCATGAGCCCGCCCTTCCCCGGCACAACCCGTGCCCGGCCCGGCGCACCCGCCGGGGCCTGCCGCCGGATCGGCAGCTGTGCATGAATTCCTCCTTCTCGGACGACGGTCGCAGATCGGTCCACCGGTATTCGCGGCCGCGCGCCCTGCGGATTGCCGCCGGGGGAACACCGTGCACGGCGCGGGACGACCGTGCGGTTCCACGGCCCCGGCCCGGCCGCCTGACCACGCCTGATACCTTGCAGGGGCCATGGTGTTCGGGAAACCGGTCTGAGTCCGGTGCGGCCCTCGCCACTGTTGCCGCGGAGTGCCGCGGCCCTCGCTGACCGGCTCCGCCAGCGGTCAGGGCCACTGGGACGGCTCGAAGAGCCCCCCGGGAAGGTCGGCTGCGGTGCGTCGATGCGGAAGCCAGGAGACCGGCCACGGCGCGACATGTTCCACGAGGGTTTTGGAGAACACGTGCCCAGCACTCCGCCGTACCCGTTTGCGTCCATACGTTCCACCCGCCCCGCACGTCGGGTACGTGCCGGCCGGGCGGTCGCGGCCGTCCTGTTCACCGGCCTGCTCGGCGCCTGTGCGGGCGCCCCCGCGCCCGTCGCGTCCACGGCGACGGGCGGAAGCGCCGCGCCGGTCAGCGTGGACAACTGCGGGACCACCGTGACGGTCGGCGCCCCGCCCGAGCGGCTGGTGACGCTCAACCAGGGTGCCACCGAGGTGGCCCTGGCCCTCGGCCTGGAGTCCCGGATGGCCGGCACCGCCTACCTCGACAACGCCGTGCCGGAGAAGTGGAAGGCGGCCTACGACTCCGTTCCGGTGCTCTCCAAGGACTACCCGACGAAGGAGAAGCTCCTCACGGCCCGTCCCGACTTCCTCTACGCCTCCTACTCCAGCGCGTACACCGAGAAGGTCGCGGGCACCCGGGAGGAGCTGCGCGGCCAGGGAATCGCTTCGTACCTGTCCCCGTTCGGCTGCTCGGACAAGAGCCAGGTGCCGCCGACGACCTGGCAGGCGATGTGGGGCGAACTCAACGACGTCGCCAAGGTCTTCGGCGTCCCGGAGCGGGCGGCCGCGCTCCAGCGGCAGCAGGAGGACCAGCTGGCCGGGTTCAGGGCGACGGCCGCGGGCAAGGACCTGAAGGTCCTGTGGTTCGACTCGGACACCAAGTCGCCGTACGTCGGGGCCGGCCACGGCGGACCGCAGCTCGTGCTCGACGCCGTGGGCGCCCGCAACGTCTTCGCGGACCTGCCCGGCACCTGGCAGAACGTCAGCTGGGAGAAGGTCGTCGCCGCGGACCCGGACGTCATCGTGCTCGCGGACGCCGACTGGGACACCGCCCGGTCCAAGATCGACTACCTGCAGGGCGACCCGGTGCTCAGCAGGATCACCGCCGTGCAGCGCAAGGCCTTCGTGGTGGTGCCGTTCTCCGAGTCGACCCCCGGCGTGCTGCTCGCCGACGGCGCCGCCCGGGTGTCGGCGGAACTGGGCCGACTGCGCGCGGGTTCATGACCGCCGCGCCCCACCCCGCCGTGCGGCCCACCGG
>NZ_JBHJRC010000174.1:0-17678 GCF_042261735.1 Kitasatospora sp. NPDC056327
CCTCCCCGCAGGAGCGCGCGGCGGGACCGCCACCCCGACGCCCCCCGAACCCGGACCGGCCACCATGCTCTCCTTCGCCCTGCGGCGGATCCTCCAGGCGCTCGTCGTCCTGGCCGCGGTCTCCGCCGCCGCCTTCGCCCTCTTCTACGCCGGCCCCGCCGACCCCGCCCGGGCCGCCTGCGGCCCGCGCTGCGACACCGGCCAGGTCGCGGCGGTCCGCACGAGCATGGGTCTGGACCAGCCGCTGCTCACCCAGTACACCGACTACCTCGCCGGGGTCGTCGCCGGCCGGGACGTCCAGGACGTCGACGGCTCCGTCATCCACTGCGACGCGCCCTGCCTCGGCTACTCCTACCGGCTCCACCAGCCGGTGACCGAGGCACTGGCCGACCACCTGCCGGTCACCGTCTCGCTGGCGGCGGGCGCCCTCGCCGTCCTGGTGCTGCTCGGCCTCGGCACCGGCTTCGTCACGGCGCTGCGGCACGGCACCCGCACGGACAAGCTGCTCTCCGGCTTCACCCTGGTCGGCGCCAGCGTCCAGATCTACTTCCTCGGCTACGTGGCCCAGTGGGGCCTGGTCTACACCACCGGGCTGCTGCCGTTGCCCTCCTACACCCCGCCGGCCACCGACCCCGCCGCCTGGGCGGGCGGTCTGCTGCTGCCCTGGCTCGTCCTCGGCTTCGTCAACTCGGCGGTGTTCGCCCGGCTCTCGCGCTCCCAGCTGCTGGAGACGATGAACGAGGAGTACGTCCGCACGGCCCGCGGCAAGGGCCTCGGACGGCTGCGCACGCACCTCAAGTACACCTCGCGCGGCGCGGCCGGACCGCTGGTGCAGCTGCTCGGGCTGGAGGCGGGCGCACTGCTCGGCGGCGCCGTGATCACCGAGACGGTGTTCGGACTGAACGGCGTCGGACGGTTCGCCCTGGACGCCGTCGAGGGGCAGGACCTGCCCGCCGTGGTCGGCGCCGTCCTGCTCGCCGCCTGCTTCGTCGTGCTGTTCGTCGCGCTGGCCGACCTCGCGGTGGCCTGGCTCGACCCGCGCATCCGCCTCGGCTGACCCGCCCCGCCCTCCCTGGAGCCCGCCCCATGACCCCCGTACCCGACCCCGCGCCCGCCTCCGGGCAGGCCGCCGAGCAGCCGGTGCTCAGCGTCCGGGACCTCTCCGTCTCCTTCGCCGACCCGCGCGGCGGCGCCCCCGTCGCCGCGGTGCGCGGCCTCTCCTTCGACCTCGCCCGGGGCGAGGTGCTCGGCCTGGTCGGCGAGTCCGGCTCCGGCAAGTCGGCCACCGGGCTCGCCCTGCTCGGCCTGCACGACCCGCGCACCACCACGGTCACCGGCTCGGTCCGGCTGGCCGGCCCACGGGCTGCGGGGACGGGCGCGGGGACGGGGACGGCGGCGTCGGACGCCGCCGCGGGCGACGGGCCGGGAGCGGCGGGCGGGCCGGACGGGCCGGACGGCCTGGAGCTGGTCGGCGCCCCGGAGCCGGTGCTGCGCCGGGTCCGCGGCGGCCGGATCGCCCTGGTCTTCCAGGACGCGCTCACCTCGCTCAGCCCCTTCCACGGCGTCGGCGCGCAGCTCGCCGAGATGTACCGGCTGCACCACCCCGGTGCGGGCCGCGCCGAGGCCCGCCGGAGGGCCGCCGCGATGCTCGACCGGGTCGGTATCCCGGCCGCCCGGGTGCGCGACTACCCGCACCAGTTCTCCGGCGGCATGCGCCAGCGCGTGATGATCGCGATGGCCCTGATGAACGACCCCGACGTGCTGATCGCCGACGAGCCGACCACCGCGCTCGACGCCCGGGTGCAGCGCCAGGTGCTGGACCTGCTGGGCGAGTTGCAGCGCGAGCACGGCACCGCGGTGCTGCTGGTCAGCCACGACCTCGGGGTCGTCGCCGGCACCACGGACCGCACCCTGGTGCTGCGCGGCGGCCGGCAGGTGGAGACCGCGGCGACCGCGACCCTGCTGGGCGAGCCCCGGGAGCCGTACACCAGGGCCCTGGTGGGCGCCGCGCTCACCCTGGACTCGGTGCCGGGCACACCGCTGCCGACCGTCGACGACCCCGCACCGGGCCGGACCTCCCCGGCACGGCGGGCGGCGGAAGGCCCGGCGGAGGTCGCCGGGACGGCACCGGCGGCGGCAGCCGCTCCGGCGACCACGGCGGCCCCGGCCGGCCGGTGGCTGGTCGAGGTCGAGGACCTCGCCGTGCACTTCCCCGGCCGCCGTGGCCTCCCCCTCCCCGGGCGCCGCCCCGAGCCGGTCCGGGCGGTCGAGGGCGTCAGCCTGCGGATCGCCCCCGGCGAGACGCTCGGCCTGGTCGGCGAGTCCGGCTCCGGCAAGTCCACCACCTCCCGGGTGCTGGCCGGCCTCCAGGCCGCCACCGCCGGCACCGTCCGCTACGACGGCGTGGACGTCACCGCGCCCGACCGGGCGCTGCGGCGGCGGCTCAGCAAGGAGATCCAGCTGGTCTTCCAGGACCCGTACGCCTCGCTCAACCCGCGCCGCACCGTCGCCCGGACCCTGGACACCCCGCTGCGCCTGCACACCGCGCTCGACGCCGGGCAGCGGCGCGAACGGTCCGCCGAACTGCTGGAGCAGGTCGGCCTGACCGCCGCCCACCTGGACCGCTACCCGCACGAGTTCTCCGGCGGCCAGCGCCAGCGGATCGGCATCGCCCGCGCGCTCGCCCCGGAACCGCGGCTCATCATCGCCGACGAGCCGGTCTCCGCACTGGACGTCTCGGTCCAGGCCCAGGTGCTCAACCTGCTGATGGAGCTGCGCGAACGGCTCGGGGTCACCTTCCTGTTCGTCTCGCACGACCTCGCGGTGGTCCGCCACTTCTGCGACCGGGTGGCCGTGATGCACCGCGGCCGGCTGGTCGAGTACACCGACCGGGACCGGCTGTTCGCCGCCCCGCACACGGAGTACACCCGCGAGCTGCTCGCCGCCGCGCACTGAACGGCGGCCCGCGGGCGGTGCCGGTGCTCCTCCTCCGCGGTCGCCGCGCTCACGATCGGTCACCGGTCGTGAGCGGGGGCGGCGGCGCCCGGGTCTCCGGCGGCGACGTCGAACGGATCCCGACCGGGGTCGGCGACGGCCGGCGCGGCACCCCGCACGGCCGCATCCCGTGGCCGCGGCCGTGGCCGCTCCCCCGGCCGCCGACCGGCCGGCCGGCCGAACTGCCGCCCGGAGCAGGGGGATCGGCCGCCCGCCGCGCGCCCTGCTCGTCCGCTCGTCACTTCACGGCTTCGGCTGCGCGCCTGGTACCCGGCGCGTTAGCGTGCTGCGAATGACCGTTGTGACTGTTCTGTTCTGATGGCCGGGGGAAGCGTGTCCGAACAACTGTTGATGGCGAGGATCCACCACGGATTCGACCACCTCGACGCCGACGGGGACGGCCTGCTGACCGAGCACGACCACGTGCTGATGGGGCGGGCGGTGGCCCGCTCGCTCGGGCACCAGGAGGGCTCGGACGCGGAGGGGCGGATCGTCGCCGCCTACCTGGCCATCTGGCGCGACCTGCACGTCTCCCACCTGCCGATCGGCACCAGGGCGATCAGCCGCGCCCAGTTCGTCGCCTCGACCCGCGCGCTCGCCGACGACCCGGTGGCCGCCCGGACCGTCTTCGGGGCGCTCGCCGAGGCGTTCCTCGCGATCGCGGACGTGGACGGCAGCGGCACGGTGGACGCGGGCGAGTTCTTCGTCTTCCAGCGCGGCCACTTCTCCGCGCTCTCCCGCGACGACGCGGACGAGGCGTTCCACCGGCTCGACCTGGACGGCGACGGCCGGCTCTCCGCCGAGGAGTTCGTCTCCGGCCTGATCGAGTTCTGGACCAGCCGCGAACCGGAGGCCCCCGGCCACTGGTGGGCCGGCCGGCCGCCGTACTCGCTCGACTGACGAAACGTCACTTCGCCGCCGGCCCCGCGGGCGGGCCGGGCGGCGGGAACGGCAGTGACCCGGCGGCGGAGACGGCTCCCGGCCGCCCGGGGGTCGCGCCGACCGTGGTGAGTGCGAGGACGGGCAGGACGAAGAAGCCCGGCCGGACGGCCGCCCCCGGTGCCCCGGCCGCCGTCCGCGTGCCCGGGTCCGTCGGTTCGCCGCCCCTCCGCTCCCGGCTCCACCCGCCGTCCCGGCGGCGGCTCCCCCGCCGTGCCCGGCACTCGACGGACGGCATTCGAACGGTGCTTCCGGTCACGGGAGTCGAGCCGTCCGGCCGGGGCCGGGCCGCGGTTGACCGTCAGGCCCCGGGGACGGTGCGGGCGACGAGGGTCCCGACCAGGGCGGGGAGGGCGTCGGGGCCGAGGACGCCGGGGAGGGTGAGGTGTTCGACGAGCAGGCCGGTCATCGCGAGGTAGAGGGTGACGACGGTCTCGCGGTCGCCGGGGAGGCCCTCGTCCAGGTGGTAGGCGATGTTGGCCTCCAGCTGCTCGCGGATCGTGGTGGTGAGCAGGGCGCGGATCTCCGGGCGGCGGGTGGCCTCCAGGCGCAGTTCGAGCAGCGCGAGGTAGCCCGCCCGGTCGGCGTCGATACGGCGCACCAGGTCGTGCATCAGGGCGGTGACCAGGGCCCGGTCGCGGGGCGCCCGCAGCAGTTCGCCGATGATCACCGGGTCGGGGGTGAGCCGGTGGTGGATGTGCCGGGCGGTCTGGTCGAGCAGGGCGTCCCGGCCGGCGAAGTAGTTGGACGCGGTGCCGATCGGGACGCCTGCCCGGACGTCCACGGCGCGGAAGGTGAGTCCGCGCGCACCCTGCTCGGCGAGGACGTCGACGGCGGCGTCGGTGAGCGCGACGCGGCGGGCGGGGTTCTGGGCCATCGCTGAAGCTCCCTCGGGAAGTCTCTTGCAACCACTACGTTCGAAGTACTATAACTGTCGTTGTTCACCCGGCGGGACCCGCGGGGCGGGCCGAACCGACCGACACGTTCCAAGGATGTGGATGCGAAACCTCACGTACTACGTCGGCGCCACCCTCGACGGCTTCATCGCCGCCCCGGACGGCGACCACCAGTTCCTCATGCCGTACGTGGGCGGGGACTTCCTCGCCCACCTGTGCACGGAGTTCCCGGAGACGGTGCCGACCCCCGGGCGGGCGGCGATGGGCATCGCCGACGCGCCCAACAAGCGCTTCGACACCGTGCTCATGGGCCGCGGCACCTACGAGCCGGGGCTGGCGGTCGGCCTCACCGGCCCGTACGCCCACCTGCGGCAGATCGTCTTCTCGCGCGGCCTGACGGAGAGCCCCGACCCCGCGGTGGAGGTCACCGCGGCCGACCCGCTGGAGCTGGTCCGGGAGCTCAAGCGGCAGGACGGCCTCGGCATCTGGCTCTGCGGCGGCGGCGAGCTGGCCGGCCGGCTGCTGCCGGAGATCGACGAGCTGATCGTCAAGCAGTACCCGCTGGCGATCGGCGCCGGGGTCCCGCTGTTCCGCGCGGCCTTCGCCCCGCACGCCTTCGGGCTCGCCGGCTCCCGCACCTTCCCCAACGGGGTCAGCGTGCTGACCTACCGGCGGACCGGCGCCGCGACGGACGGCCCGGCGACCGGCTGACGCTCACCACCAGACAGACGCCCGCGACGACGATCGCCCCGCCCAGCAGGGTGGGGCCGGTCAGCGGCTCGGACAGCACCAGCCAGCCGAGCAGCACGGCCACCACCGGGTTCACGTAGGCGTAGGTGGCGACCAGGGTCAGCGGGGCGGAGCGCAGCAGCCAGGCGTAGGCGGTGAAGGCGACCAGCGAACCGAACACCACCAGGCAGCCCAGCGCCAGCCAGGACCGGGTGGAGACGTCGCCGAGCCGCAGCCCGTGCTCCTCCCCGCGGGCGAGTCCGATCAGCGTGTTGCCCAGCCCGCCGGCGAGCATCTGGTAGGCGCTGGAGGTGAAGACGTTGGCGGGCATCCGGATCCGCTTGGACGCGAAGGATCCGAGCGCCCAGGTGACGGTGGCGACGATGACCGCGATCACGCCGACCGGCGCGATGTCGCCGCCGATCGCCGGGGCGGACAGCACGCCCAGGCCGACCAGTCCGAGCAGCACGCCCGCCAGCTCGGCCCGCTTCGGGCGGTCACCGCCGGCCGCCGTCAGCAGCACCATCCACAGCGGCACGGCGGCGACCAGCAGGGCGGCCAGCCCGGAGGGGATCGAGTTCTCGCCGAGCACCACGAGGCCGTTCCCCCCGGTCAGCAGCAGGCCGCCGACCAGGGCCGCGGAGCCCAGCTGCCGCAGGTCCACCCGGAGCGCGGACGGCCCGTGGCGCACCGCGACGAACCCGGCGAGCAGCAGGCCGGCGGTCAGGAAGCGGGCGGCGGCGGAGAGGAAGGAGGGCATGGTCTCCAGCGCGATCCGGATCGCCAGGTACGTCGAGCCCCACACCACGTAGACGATCCCGAGCGCCACCCAGACCCCGGCCCCCAGCCTCGCGCCGGGCGGACCGTCCGCGGGCGGGCCGTCCCCCGCCGGGGCACCGGCGGACGGGGTCGCGGAGGCGGACGCCGGCGCGGCCGGTATGCGGTCGGCTGGAGCTGTCATGGGTGTCCCCTTAGGACGGTGCTGTCGCTTCACCGGATATGACACCGCATCGCCCACCCCGTGCGCCAGTGGGTATCACCGGCCGGGCACCATCGACTTCCGACCCGCCCCGCCCCCCGAGGAGCCCCCGTGCCCGCCGCCCTCCCCTTCTTCGTCTACGGCACCCTGCTCACCGGGGAACGCAACCACGCGGCCTTCCTGGCCGGCCGGTGCGCCGGGGTGCGGGCGGCGGTGCTGGAGGGTGCGGCCCTGCACGCCGGGCCCGGCTTCCCGTACGCCGTGCCGGACGCCGCGCCGGGGCGGCGGATCACCGGCGAACTGGTCACCATCCTCCCGGCCGCCCACCCCGGGACCCTCGCGGCGCTGGACCGGCTGGAGGACTGCCGGCCGGACGGCGGCGGCCTGTACGTGCGCCGGCGGCTGACCGTGCGCACCGACGACGGCGAACCGGCGGACGCCTGGGTGTACCTGGCCGGGCCGGCCGCCGCCGCCCGGCTGCGCGCCCGCCCGGCGCTCATCGCCTCCGGCGACTGGCGGCGCCGCTGACCACCGCGCGGAGGGCGCGGGCCCGTCACCGGCCCGCGCCCTCCTGGCTTCCCTCATCGCCCCCGCCCCCGGGACTTCCGGGGGCGGGGGACGTCTTCAGCCCTTGCCGACTCCCCTGGCCACCCGGTCGCCGAGCGCCTTGTCGACATTGCGCCAGTACTGGACGGCCCGCTCCAGCACCGGAGCGCTCACCCCGGCCTGCAGGTGCCCCACGATGTTGGACACCAGCCGGTCGCGCGCCGCGTCGTCCAGCACCTGGCGCACCATCGTGCCCGCCTGCCCCCAGTCGTCGTCCTCGGCGCGCAGGGAGTACGCCTCGCGCACCATGTCGCCGGAGCTGTGCCACCCGGCGCCGGGGTCGTCGTACGCCGCCGGGTCCGCGGCCGGACCGCCGTAGGAGTTGGGCGCGTAGGGCGCCGCCGTGCGCGCCGGGTCGAAGCGCATCGGCCCGTCCTTGGCGTAGGAGTGCACCGGGACGTGCGGCCGGTTCGGCGGCAGCTGCGCGTAGTTGGGCCCGATCCGGTAGCGGTGGGTGTCGGGGTAGGAGAACACCCGGCCGAGCAGCATCTTGTCCGGCGACACGCTGATGCCCGGCACCAGGTTGGACGGCTCGAAGGCCGCCTGCTCGATGTGGACGAAGTAGTCCTCGGGGTTGCGGTTCAGCGTCAGCTTCCCGACCCGGATCAGCGGGTAGTCGCCGTGCGGCCAGACCTTGGTGAGGTCGAAGGGGTTGAACCGGTAGCCGGGCGCGTCGTCGAACGGCATCACCTGCACGTGCAGCGTCCAGGACGGCGGGTTGCCGCCGTCGATGGCCTGCCAGAGGTCCTCGCGGTGCAGGTCCGGGTCGGTGCCGGCCAGCCGGTCGGCGTCCTCCGCGGTGAGGAAGTCGATCCCCTGGTCGGTCTTGAAGTGGTACTTCACCCAGAACCGCTCGCCGCTCGCGTTGATCCACAGGTAGGTGTGCGAGCCGTAGCCGTTCATGTGCCGGTACGACTTCGGGATCCCGCGGTCGCCCATCAGCCAGGTGACCTGGTGGGCGGACTCCGGCGAGAGCGTCCAGAAGTCCCACTGCATGTCGTGGTCGCGCAGGCCGTTGTCGGTGCGCCGCTTCTGCGAGCGGATGAAGTCCTGGAACTTGATGGTGTCGCGGACGAAGAAGACCGGCGTGTTGTTGCCGACCAGGTCGTAGTTGCCGTCCTCGGTGTAGAACTTCAGCGCGAAGCCGCGCGGGTCGCGCCAGGTGTCCGGGCTCCCCTGCTCACCGGCGACGGTCGAGAACCGGGCCAGCGCCTCGGTCCGCTTGCCCGGCTGGAAGAGGGTCGCCCGGGTGTACCGGCTGACGTCCTCCGTCGTCTCGAAGACGCCGTACGCCCCGGACCCCTTGGCGTGCACCACCCGCTCCGGCACCCGCTCCCGGTTGAACTGGGCCATCTTCTCGATCAGGTAGTGGTCGTGGAGCAGGATCGGGCCGTCCCTGCCCACCGTGAGCGAGTTCTCGTCGCTCGGCACCGGAACGCCGGCGTTGCTGGTGGTGTTCGGGACCGCTGAGTCGGACATGGTGTCCTCCGTTGCGTGCTGACGTCCCCCGCGTTGCCTGCTGAGGCCCCCCGGCTTCCCCGGGCACGACGCTAACCCCGCGCGACCGGGCGCGCACCCCGACCCGCCCCGCACTCCGGCCGGCCGGGCCCGCACCCCGGCCGCCCGGGCCCGCACCCTGGCCGGCACCCGGACGGATACCGCCAGGTAGGCTGCCCAGGCCCTGTCCCGACGCCCCGCCCCGAGGAGCCCCCCGGTGCCCCAGCAGCCACCCCCGATCACCGTCGTCGGGATCGGGGCCGACGGCTGGCCCGGCCTCGCCGGCACCGCCCGCGCCGCGCTGCGGGCCGCGGACGCCGTGCTCGGCGGCCCCCGGCAGCTCGCCCTGCTGCCCGTCGGCGAGGTGACCGCCGAACGGGTGCCGTGGCCCTCGCCGCTGCGCCCGGCCGTCCCCGGACTGCTCGACCGGTACGCGGACCGCCGCCTCGCCGTGCTGGCCAGCGGCGACCCGATGTTCCACGGCATCGGCCGCACCCTCGCCGAGACCGCGGGCCCCGAACGGCTGCGCGTCCTGCCGCACCCCTCCTCCGTCGCGTACGCCTGCGCCCGGCTCGGCTGGCCGCTGGAGTCCACCGACGTGGTCACCCTGGTCGGCCGGCCGCTGGACACCCTGCGGCTCGCCCTCAACCCCGGCCGCCGGCTGCTCGTGCTCAGCGCCGACGCCGGCACCCCGGCCGCCGTCGCGGCGCTGCTCACCGGGAGCGGCCACGGCTCGGCCCGGCTGCGCGTCCTGGAACAGCTCGGCGGCGCCGGCGAGCGGCAGCTGGACGGCCCCGCCGACGGCTGGCCGCACCCGCCCGGCGACCCGCTCAACCTCGTCGCCGTCGAACTCGGCACCGACGGCCCGCGCACCCAGGTCGTCCCCGGCCTGCCGGACGGCGCGTACGAGAGCGACGGCCAGCTGACCAAGCGCCACGTGCGCGCCGCCACCCTGGCCGCCCTGGCGCCCGTCCCCGGCGAACTGCTCTGGGACGTCGGCGGCGGCTCCGGCTCGATCGCGGTCGAGTGGCTGCGCGCGCACCGCGACAACCGGGCCGTCACCGTCGAACGGGACCCGGCGCGCGCCGCACGGATCACCCGCAACGCCGCCGCGCTCGGCGTGCCCCGGCTGCACGTGGTCACCGGCGCCGCGCCGGACGCGCTCGCCGGACTGCCCGCCCCGGACGCGGTGTTCGTCGGCGGCGGGCTCACCGCGCCCGGCCTGCTCGACGCCTGCTGGGCCGCCCTGGCCCCCGGCGGCCGGCTGGTCGCCAACACGGTGACCCTGGAGTCCGAGGCGCTGCTCACCACCTGGTACCGGCGGCACGGCGGCGAGCTGCTGCGGCTCGCCGTGGCGCACGCCGTCCCGGTCGGCGGCTTCACCGGCTGGCGCCAGGCGATGCCGGTCACCCAGTGGTCCGCCGTCAAGCCCGCCGTGTCCCCCACCCCCGAGGAGAACGCCCCGTGACCGTCCACTTCATCGGGGCCGGCCCCGGCGCCGCCGACCTGATCACCCTGCGCGGCCAGCGGCTCCTCGCCCGCGCCGAGGTCTGCCTGTACGCGGGCAGCCTGGTGCCGCGCGAGCTGCTGGCGGAGTGCCCGCCCGGCGCCCGGCTGGTCGACACCGCCAACCTCACGCTCGACCGGATCGTCGAGGAGATGGTCGCCGCGCACGCCGCCGGGCAGGACGTCGCCCGGCTGCACTCCGGCGACCCGTCCGTGTTCAGCGCCGTCGCCGAGCAGATGCGCCGGCTCGACGCGGCCGGCGTGCCGTACGAGGTGGTGCCGGGCGTGCCGGCCTTCGCCGCCGCCGCGGCCGCGCTCAAGCGCGAGCTGACCGTGCCGACCGTCGGCCAGACCGTCATCCTCACCCGGATCGCCAAGCGCGCCACCCCGATGCCGGAGGGCGAGGACCTCGCCACCCTCGGCCGCAGCGGCGCCCTGCTGGTGCTGCACCTGGCCGCCGGCTACGTGGACGACGTCGTCGAGCAGCTGCTGCCGCACTACGGGGCGGACTGCCCGGCCGCCGTGGTCGCGATGGCCAGCCGGCCGGACGAGCTGGTGCTGCGCGGCACCGTCGGGGACATCGCCGGCCAGGTGAAGGCCGCGGGCGTGGTCCGCACCGCGGTGATCATCGTCGGCCGGACGCTGGCCGCCGGGCAGTTCCGCGACAGCCACCTCTACTCGGCGGACCGCGAGCGCCCCCACGAGCCCTGCGGCGCGTGATGGCGCACGTCCTCCTGCTCGGCGGCACCACCGAGGCCCGGCTGCTCGCGGCCGCGCTGGCCGCCGACTCCTCCGGCCTCCGGGTCACCAGCTCGCTCGCCGGGCGGGTCGCCGAACCCCGGCTGCCCGCCGGCGAGGTCCGGATCGGCGGCTTCGGCGGCCCGGACGGCCTCGCCGCCTGGCTGCGCGCGGAACGGGTGACCGCGGTGGTCGACGCCACCCACCCGTTCGCCGCCGCGATGTCCGGCAACGCCGCAGGGGCCGCGGCGGCGACCGGCGTGCCGCTGCTCGCGCTGCGGCGCCCCGGCTGGGCCGAGGTGCCCGGCGACCGCTGGCACCGCGTCCCGTCGCTGGACGCCGCCGCCGCGCTGCTGCCCGCGCTCGGCCGGCGGGTCCTGCTCACCAGCGGCCGGCAGGGCATCGGGGCCTTCGCCCACCTCGACGGCCTGCACTTCACGGCCCGCTCGGTCGACCCGCCCGAACCGCCGCTGCCCGCCTCGCTCGACGTCCTGCTCGACCGCGGCCCGTTCAGCCTGGACGGCGAGCGGGCACTGCTGCGCGGGCACCGGATCGACGTCGTGGTGACCAAGGACAGCGGCGGCGCCGCCACCGCGCCCAAGCTCACCGCCGCCCGTGAGCTCGGCCTGCCCGTGGTGGTCGTGGAGCGCCCGCCGCTGCCGCCCGGCGTCCCGGCGGTGCCGGACGTGCCGGCCGCCCTCGCCTGGCTGGCCGGGCTGGCCGGGCTGGCCGGGCGTTAATTCCTGTCCCAGGCCGGACCGTTCGTGCCACGATGGCCGGATGACCGACGCCTACGAACTCGCCGACGCCGCCCGTACCGAACCGCCCCTGGCCGCCGGGGAACTCGCCACCCTGACGGGCTTCCTCGACTTCCAGCGCGGCACCTTCGCCTGGAAGTGCGCCGGGCTGACGACCGAACAGCTCCGCGCCCGGCCGCTGCTCCCCTCCACGCTCTCGCTGCTCGGCCTGACCCGCCACCTGGCCGAGGTGGAGCGCGGCTGGTTCCGCAACGTCCTCGCCGACGAGGGCCGGGCCGGCTTCTGGAGGCGCCCCGACGACTCCTTCGCCGAGTTCGACGCCGACGGGGCCGACCCGGAGGAGGCCTTCTCGGTCTGGCGCGGCGAGTGCGCCCACGCCCGCGAACTCGTCGCCGCCGCCCCGTCCCTGGACGTCCTCGGCCACCACCGTGCCGCCGACGGCAAGGAGACCGCCTACTCCCTGCGCTGGATCCTCACCCACATGATCGAGGAGTACGCCCGCCACAACGGGCACGCGGACCTGATCCGCGAACACCTCGACGGCCGCACCGGCGAATGACCGCCCCGGGGCGAAGGGCACCGCACCGGTGGGGAGCCGGCTGAAGGACCGCGGCGGGGACGCCCCGACGGCCGTGGCCGTGGCCGCGCGGGCGGCCACGGCCACGGTTGCGGCCACGATCCCGGTACCGGTCCCCCGACGGGTCCGGTCCCCGTGCGGGGATCAGATGTCGCGGAAGGTCTCGATCCGGGCGCCGATCGAGTTGAGGCGCTCGGCGAGGTCCTCGTAGCCGCGGTTGATGACGTAGACGTTGCGCAGCACCGAGGTGCCCTTGGCCGCGAGCATCGCGAGGAGGATGACGACGGCGGGGCGCAGGGCCGGCGGGCAGACCATCTCGGCGGCGCGCCAGCGGGTCGGGCCCTGGACGAGGACGCGGTGCGGGTCGAGGAGCTTGATGTCCGCGCCGAGCCGGGTGAGTTCGGTGAGGTAGATGGCGCGGTTGTCGTAGACCCAGTCGTGGATCATCGTGGTGCCGTGAGCGGCCGCGGCGATGGCGGCGAAGAACGGCACGTTGTCGATGTTGATGCCCGGGAAGGGCATCGGGTGGATGGTGTCGACCGGCGCGGTGAGCTTGGAGGGGCGCACGGTGAGGTCGACCAGCCGGGTGCGGCCGTTGTGGGCGGAGTACTCCGCGGTGCGGTCGTAGTCGAGGCCCATGCCCTCCAGCACGGCGAGTTCGATCTCCAGGAACTCGATCGGCACCCGGCGGATGGTCAGCTCGGAGGAGGTGACCACGGCGGCGGCGAGGAGGCTCATCGCCTCGACCGGGTCCTCTGCCGGGGTGTAGTCGACGTCGCAGGTGATCTCGGGGACGCCGTGCACGGTGAGGGTGGTGGTGCCGACGCCCTCGATCCTGACGCCCAGCTTCTCCAGGAAGAAGCAGAGGTCCTGGACCATGTAGTTGGGCGAGGCGTTGCGGATGACGCTGACGCCGTCGTGGCGGGCGGCGGCGAGCAGGGCGTTCTCGGTGACGGTGTCCCCGCGCTCGGTCAGCACGATCGGACGGTCCATCGGCGTGCCGGGCTGGACGGACGCGTGGTAGGCGCCGCCGGTGGTGGCGACCTCCAGGCCGAACCGGCGCAGCGCGGTGAGGTGCGGCTGCACGGTGCGGGTGCCGAGGTCGCAGCCGCCGGCGTAGGGGATCGCGAAGGTGTCGGCGCGGTGCATCAGCGGGCCGAGGAACATCAGCACGCTGCGGGTGCGGCGGGCGGCCTCGACGTCCATGCCGGCGAGGTCGAGCTCGGCGGGCGGGGTGAGCTCCAGGTCGCGGCCGCCGTTGGTCCAGCGGCTCCTGACGCCGATGCTGGTCAGCACCTCCAGGATCCGGTAGACCTCCTCGATGCGGGCGACGCTGCGCAGGGTGGTGCGGCCGGTCGTCAGCAGCGAGGCGCAGAGGATGGCCACGCAGGCGTTCTTGCTGCTGCGGACGTCGATCGCGCCGGAGAGGGTGGTGCCACCGGCGACCCTCAGGTGCATCGGGCCGGCGTAGCCGAGGGAGACGATCTCGCTGTCGAGCGCTTCGCCGATGCGGGCGATCATCTCAAGGCTGACGTTCTGCTTGCCCTGCTCGATGCGGTTGACCGCGCTCTGGCTGGTGCCGAGGGCCTCGCCGAGCTGGGCCTGGGACCAGCCGCGGTGCTGACGCGCGGTGCGGATGAGGGTGCCGATTCGGGTGAGGTAGTCGCCTGTCACTCGGCAGACCATATCTCATGGCTGAGATAGCAACAGAACCAACCCCGGGCGTGGCGCCACTTATGTCCGTTTCTCACCCCGTATGAGCGTCAGTTCTTCACATCATGACGGTGTTCCCGGACGGAACCGGGACGGAACCGGGACACGGGGCGGCCGTGGGGAGGACGGCGTTCAGGGCCCCAGCGGTTCCGCCCGGCCGACGATCGTCCCGGCCCGGTCGATGCAGATGACGTCCACGGCCACCGGCGAACCGACCAGCACCCCGAGCGCGGTGGCCCGCGCCGCCTCGGCCACCAGGTCGCCCAGCGGCACCCCGGCCGCCCGGCAGCGCTGGATCGCCTCCAGCGCGGTGTTGGCCCCCGCGACCGCCGCCGCCAGCTCCTCGTCCGCGCCGCCCGTACGGGCCAGCCCGGCCAGGTACCCCTGGTCCACCTGGGAGCGCGCCGAGTGCAGGTCCAGATGGCCGGCGGCGAGCTTGGAGAGCTTGGCGAACCCGCCGGCGATGGTCAGCCGCGGCACCGGGTGGCGCCTCAGGTACTTGAGCACGGCGCCCGCGAAGTCGCCCATGTCCAGCAGCGCGTCCTCGGGCAGGCCGTGCACGGCGACGGCCACCTTCTCCGACGTCGAACCCGTGCAGCCGGCCACGTGGGTGCGCCCGGCCGCGCGCGCGACGTCCACCCCGCGCCGGATCGAGTCGATCCACGCGGAGCAGGAGTAGGGGACGACGATCCCGGTGGTGCCGAGCACCGACAGCCCGCCGAGGATCCCCAGCCGCGGGTTCCAGGTGGAGCGGGCGATCTCCTCGCCGTGGTCGACGGAGATCTCCACCACCACGTCCCCGCTGCCGCCGCACTCCGCCGCGACCTCGGCGACCGCGTCCCGGATCATCTGCCGGGGCACCGGGTTGATGGCCGGCTCGCCGACCTCCAGCGGCAGCCCGGCCTTGGTGACCGTCCCCACCCCCGGCCCGGCCCGGAACACCACACCGCCGCCCGGCTCACCCGCCCGCACGGTGGACCGCACCAGCGCGCCGTGCGTCACATCGGGGTCGTCACCGGCGTCCTTCACCACCCCGGCCATCGCCCGCCGCCCGTCCGGCCCCTCGGTGATCCCCTCCACCGCGAGCGCGAACGCCGGCCGCTGCCCCTTGGGCAGGGTGATCTCCACCGGGTCCGGGAAGACCCCCGTCAGCAGCGCCCGGTAGGCGGCCTTGGTCGCCGCCGTGGCACACGCACCGGTCGTCCAGCCGTGCCGCAGCCCACTGCTCCGCAGCTGCCCGGCCCGCCCACCGACCTCACCCATGCCGCACCGTTCCTTCGTACCCGTCCGGGCCCCGTCGTGGCCTTCCGCTCCGGAACCCATCGTCCCCCGCGCGTCCGGCCCGGGCCCAATCGGGGCCGGGCCGGACTGCCGTCCGCACGGCGGACCGGGCTCACGCCTCCGGGTAGCGGCGGGGGGTCCAGGTGACGTCGGGGTGGGGGGCGCGGGGGACGTGGCGGGTCTGGGAGGAGCCGACGAGGAGGATGGTGCGCATGTCGACCTCGGCGGGGTCGAGGTCGGCGAGGCGGACGGTGCGCACGCGTTCGGCGGGGCCGCCGACGTCGCGCGCCAGGACCACCGGGGTCTCCGGGGCGCGGTGCTCCAGGAGGAGGTCGCGGGCCAGGCCGACCTGGGTGGTGCGGGACTGCGAGCCGGGGTTGTAGAGGGCGAGCACCAGGTCGGCCCCGGCGGCGGCGCGCAGGCGCGCGGCGACGACGTCCCAGGGCTTGAGGCGGTCGGAGAGCGAGACCACCGCGTAGTCGTGGCCCAGCGGGGCACCGGCCCGGGAGGCCGCCGCGTGGGCCGCCGTCATGCCGGGGACGATCCGCACCGGGACGTCCCGGTAGGTCTCCTCGCAGGCGACCTCCAGCACGGCGGTGGCCATCGCGAAGACGCCGGGGTCGCCGGAGGAGACCACCACGACCCGGTGGCCCCGGCGGGCCAGGTCGAGCGCGAACTCGGCGCGCTCGGACTCCACCTTGTTGTCGGAGCCGTGCCGCACCTGGCCGGGGCGCTCCGGCACCCGGTCCAGGTAGGTGGTGTAACCGACCAGGTCGGTGGCGGAGGCGAGGGCGCCGCGCGCCTCGGGGGTGAGCCAGAGCGGGCCGGCCGGGCCGGTGCCGACGACGGTGACGCTGCCCGGCCCGCTCAGGTCGGGGGCCGGGGGCTCCAGCGGGGCGACCCGGCTGGGCAGCACGGCCACCGAGAAGTAGGGGACGCCCTCCGGGTCGACGGAGGCCAGCGGCGCGGTCCGCTCGCCCTCCATGAACGCCCGCTCGACGTACTGGGCGTCGGCCAGCCGGCCGGCCCGCTCAAGGGCGCGGCGCACCACCGGGAAGGTGCGGCCGAGCTTCATGACGACGGCGGAGTCGGCGGCGGCCAGGCGGGCGGTCAGCTCCTCCTCGGGCAGCGTGCCGGGGATGACGGTGAGCGTCTCCTCGGCCTCGGTGAGCGGCTGTCCGAGCCGGGCGGCGGCGGCGCTGACCGAGGTCACGCCGGGGACCACCTCGGTCGGGTAGCGGTGCGCCAGCCGCTTGTGCATGTGCTGGTAGGAGCCGTAGAAGAACGGGTCCCCCTCGGCGAGCACCACGACGTCGCGGCCGGCGTCCAGGTGGGCGGCCAGCCGGGCGGCGGCCTCCTCGTAGAAGTCGTCCAGCGCGCCCCGGTAGCCACCGGGGTGGTCGGTGGTCTCGACGGTGATCGGGTAGACGAGCTTCTCCTCGATCTGACCGCCCGCCAGGTAGCGCTCGGCGATGGACCGGGCGATGGACCGGCCGTGCCGGGCGCTGTGGTAGGCCACCACGTCGGCCTTGCCGATGAGTTCGGCGGCGCGGACGGTCACCAGCGAGGGGTCGCCGGGGCCGAGGCCCACCCCGTAGAGCCGGCCGGTCTGCTGGTTCTCCGTCACTCTTCCTCGCTCGCAATCGCGTTGACCGCGGCGGCGGCGATCGCGCTGCCGCCGCGCCGGCCGCGCACCACCAGGTGCTCCAGGCCGGCCGGGTGGGCGGCCAGGGCCTCCTTGGACTCGGCCGCGCCGATGAAGCCGACCGGCACCCCGATCACCGCGGCCGGGCGCGGGGCGCCGGCCTCGATCATCTCCAGCAGGCGGAACAGCGAGGTCGGCGCGTTGCCGACGGCGACCACGGCGCCTTCGAGCCGGGGCAGCCACAGTTCCATCGCGGCGGCGCTGCGGGTGTTGCCCATCGCGCGCGCCAGCCCGGGCACGGACGGGTCGGTGAGGGTGCAGATCACCTCGTTGTCGGCGGGCAGCCGCTTGCGGGTGACGCCGCTGGCGACCATGTTGACGTCGCACAGGATCGGCGCACCGGCGTTCAGGGCGGCGCGCGCGGAGGCGACCACGCCGGGCGAGTACACCAGGTCCTCGACCAGGTCGACCATGCCGCAGGCGTGGATCATCCGCACGGCGACCCGGGACACGTCCGCGGGCAGCGCGGCCAGGTCGGCCTCGGCGCGGATGGTGGCAAAGGACTGGCGGTAGATGGACGCGCCGTCCTTCTCGTACTCGATCACGTGGTGGTCCTCCGGGCCGCGGCGACCGCCGCGGCCATCTCCTCGTTCGTCACTTCCACGACGGTGCCGTGGTCCGGCGGCGCACCCGCCACCGTCACCCGGTACCCCTGCCCGGTCGCCAGCGCGTCCACCCACCGTCCGGCGGGGTGGCCGCAGCGCCGCTCGCAGCCGGACCAGTGCACCGGCAGCAGGGCGCTGGACGCGGTGCGGGGCGC
>NZ_JBHJRC010000175.1:0-17639 GCF_042261735.1 Kitasatospora sp. NPDC056327
CGTAGGCGGGCGGGCCCCCCCAATTGGGTGGCCGGCCCCGCTTCATGGTGTTCGAAGGGCGGCCCGTGCCCGGAACGCGGCGTCGCGTCCGGAGGGCGGCGCAGGCGCCGTCGTCAGCGGCGGCGCTCGCGGGCCGCGGTCAGCCGGCCGCGGACGGCGGCGTGGACCTCGGCCTCCTCGGCCGGGTCGGCGGCGAGGCGGCGCAGGCGCTCCAGCACGCGGGCGTCGCCGGTGGTGGCGACGTGCCTCGCGGCGAGCTCCCGGGTCGACTCCTCGCAGTCCCAGAGGCACTCGACGGCCGGCCCCTCGGGGAAGTGCACGTCGGTGACGGCGAGCGCCCGGGCGGCGCGACCGCGCAGCTCCGAGGAGGCGGCCTCCCCGTAGATGTGGCGCAGGACCGGGACGGCACCGGCGGCGGCCAGCCGCCCCGCGCCGTCGACCAGCGTCCCGAGTCCGGGGCCGGCCCCGGACACGCCGTGCAGCGAGATCCAGCGGCGCAGCCCGGCCACCACCAGCGGGCCGTCGGCGGACTCCCCCGCGTCGGCGAGCAGGCGGACGGCGGCCTCACCGAGGGCGCTGTCGGCACCGCCGGTGGCCGGGTCGGCCCAGCGGCGGGCGTGGTCGAGGGCCTCGGGGCCGCGCATCCGGCCGAGCAGCTCCAGGGCGAACCGGACCAGGCGGTCGTCGACGTCGGCGGCGGCGGCCTCGATCAGACCGGCGGCGGCCGGGTCGTGCTGGTCGACGAGGTGGCGCAGGGCGGCCCGGCGGGCGCCGGGCAGGCCGTCGCGGGCCGCCTCCAGCAGCGCGGGACGGTCCTCGGGCCGGACCACGGCGGTGAGGCAGCGGGCGGCCGCGGCGGCGCGGCGGTCCACCGCGTCGGGGCGGGCCGGATCGTCCCCGCGGCCCCCGCCGGCGCGTGAGGCCTCGGGCCGGGCCGGCCCACCGGCGAAGGCTCCGGCGCCGAGCCCGCCGAGTTCGCCCTGGTCGGCCCAGGCCAGCACGTCGGCGGTGGACCAGCCGGGGGTGACGCCGCTGCGGTTCAGCTGGCGCTGCCAGAGGTCGAAGGGGGACTGCTCGGAGGCAGCCGCGACGCGCGGGTGGTACGCCGCCCAGAGCCGCCAGGGCCTGGGTTCGTAGGCGCCCCGGATGGTCTCGCGCAGCTCGGCGTCGCCCTCGGGGCCCGGCGCGAAGCGGTCCAGCACGGCGGTTCCGAGCAGCAGCAGGCCGCGGTCGTCGTCGCGCAGCGCGAGCTCGTCCAGCGCCCAGGCCCAGTTGGTGCCGGTCGCGGCGTACTCGCGGAGCATGAGGAGGGCGTCCCGGCGACCGTACGCGGCGAGGTGGCCGAGGACGGAGAGGGCGAGGCCCGTACGGGTGTCGTCCTCGTCGAGGAGGTCCTCCGGGGAGTGGAGGTGGTCCTCGATGCCGTCGAGCGGCGCCTCCAGTTCCATGTAGAGGCGCGCGTAGTAGAGGGAGCGGCTCTCGACCTGCCAGTCGGCTCTCGGGTCCCTGGTGACGCACTCCTCAAGCGCGGTGATGGCCTCGGTGCGGTCGGCGGCCAGCGCATGGAGCTGCCCGTCACCGCGACCTCGCTGCAGGAGGCCGAGGAGGCTGGCACTGGGTGCTATCACTGGCTCGAACATGAGGTCAGCATCCGTTGCGGCGGTCGTAGTGGCAACGGGATTTCCGTCGCCGGGGTCTCTGGAGGTACTGCGGTGGGCGCCCGGGCGCCGGAATCACCGAAGGTTACCGCCTCGGACAGCCCGTCGCACACAGGGCGACCGGCCCTTTGTGCGCACTGGCATATGCCGGGGGAACTTTGTCGGCGATCTGTCCAAATCGCCCACAAGGGTGACACCGCTGTGCGACAGTCGTTGCCATCACCCTCCGGCCGCTCGCCACGAACGGACCACAGGACTCGCCATGCCCATGCCATCCACTTCCGTCCGCGGCGGCACGGTCGGCTCGGCCGAGTGGGACCTGCTCACCGACGACGTGCGCTGGTCCGCCGAGGCGTACCGCCTGCTCGGCTGCGACCCCGGCGGCGGCCCGCTCAGCCTGGACCGGCTGCCCGACCGGCTGAGCGAGGCGGACCGGCCGCAGCTGCGCCGGATGATGACCGACGCGCTCGTGCACGGCCGGTCCGCCGTCGGCACCCTCCAGGTCCGCCGGCCCGGAGGCGGGCACGGCATGGTGGAGTGCGCCGGCGAGCCCGTCCTGGGCACCGACGGCACCGTCACCGCGCTGCGCATGCTGCTGCGGCCGGCCCACCCCTGCTGAGACGCCCGCCCCGCGACCGCCCGCGCGGGACACCACGGGGGCAGGGGCGCGGCGGGGCCGGACCCGGGGGGCTCAGACGAGCTTCGGCCGCTTCTTCGCGCCGACCGCGCGCAGCTCCCGGCCCAGCTCGTCCCGCAGCTCGTCCACCACCGCCACCCCCCGGTAGCGCGCGGTCAGCCGGTACATCTCCCGCAGCCGGTCCCACGTCCGGTGCGAGGAGTTCTGGCCGATCAGGTTCATCACCATCTTGACCTGGGTGTCCGCCGCGTCCGGCTCGCCGGTGATCCAGTGCAGCGAGGCCAGCGTGATCCGGTCGAACAGCGCCGACCGGAGCTGTCCCGTCCCCTCCCGCAGCCGGATCACCCGCTCGGCGTGCCGACGGGCCTGCGCGGCGGCCGACAGGTCGTGCTCCGCGAGCGTGCGCAGCACCAGCGCCTGCATCCCGCGCAGCTCCGCCTCGTCGAACACCTGCATCCAGGACGGCGGCGGGCCGTCCGGGTCCTCCGCGAAGAGGTCCTCCGCCTCGCCCAGCAGGCGCCAGGTCGCCTGCGACTGCCCGATCGAGGCGTGCGCCCACGCCTCGACGGTGTTCAGCATCGCGCGGGTTCTCGGCAGCATCCGGCCGCCGCTCGCCCGCGCCGCGGCCATCAGGTCGATCGCGTCGTCGGCCCGCCCCAGGTGCACCATCTGGCGCGCCGCCCGCGAGATCGCCTCCCCCGCGCGCGGCCGGTCGCCGGCCTCCTTGGCCGACTCGGCGGCCAGCATGAAGTACTTCTGCGCGGTCGGCTCCAGGCCCACGTCGTGCGACATCCAGCCCGCCAGCACCGCCAGGTTGGCGGCGACCAGCCACAACCGCTGCTCCACGGCGGGTCCGTGGCGGTGCGTCAGCAGTCCGCCCACCTCGTTGAGCTGGCCCACCACCGCCTTGCGCTGCAGTCCGCCGCCGCGCGCCGCGTCCCAGGCCCGGAACACCTGCACCGAGCGCTCCAGCGCCTCCACCTCGTCGAGCCCCACCGGGCCCGCGTCGTACAGATCGACCACCGGCCGGGCGCCGCCCTGAGCGAGCACCGGCCGGGGGCCGGGCGCCGAGGCCGCGTACGCGACCGCGTCCCCGCCCAGCCAGCCCTTCAGCGAGTCGGCGATGACCGCCCCGGCCGTGAGCGCGGCACCCGCGCCCACCAATCCACGTCGGTTCAGCATGAGGTCCATTCCCGTGAACTCGGTGAGGACCGCGGCCGTCCGATCCGGCTCCCACGGCGACGAGGTGGCGGCGTGCGCCGCTCCGGTCCTGGTGGGCCGGTGTCGTTCCAGACCGAGGTCCTCAGTGGTGACGACACGGCCGAGCCGCTCCGTGAACACGGCTGCCAGTACCCTCGGCACCGGATCGCGCGGGATCTCCCCCTGCTCGATCCACCGCCGCACCCGCGAGGTGTCGGTGGAGAGCTGCTGCTGCCCCATCGCGGCACCACGCCTGTTGACCAGCCGCGCGAGCTCGCCCTTCGACCATCCGGCCAGGACGAACAGATCGGCGAGTCGGGTGTTGGGTCCCCTGCTCACGTGAAGCCCCCAGGTTCCTCGGCTGCATCGAGGCTAGAGGCTCCGTCATGTGCCGAGCGAGCATTCGCCAGGCTTCGCCAGGGTCCGCCACATTACCAACCACCGGCATCCGGGTGTGATGTAGAGGTGCGCCACCTCGCCCCCGGGTCGGGCGGTGTTCCGGACCGGTGCGGGGTTCCCCCGTACGGGTCGCGGGACGTCCCCGGTCCTCACCCGAGGGGGTGGCGCGGCCGGGTGGCGCGGGGGCGCCGGGCACGGCCACGGCAGTACCGGCCGACCGCATTCCCCAGGGTGCGGACGGCCGGTCCACCGCCGCAGCACGGGGTTCCGGCCCCGGCGTCCGTGCCCGGCGCCCGCGCACCACCCACCGGACCGACCAGGGGCCGGCCGCCGGGCCAGGAACCCGGCGGCACCCGCCCCGCCCGCCCCCGCGGGCCTCCGAGACGGACCAGGAAGGGACCTCCCTCACCCCATGTACTCCTCAGCGACCTCCCCGACGCCGACCGCGACCCGGACCGCGCTGCGCCCCCCCACCGCAGCCGTCGGCCGCCCCGGCCCGAAGCAGGTCCCGCCGCCGTCCCGGCCGGCCGCCCCCCGCGGCCCCGTCGACGGCCGGTCCGTGGACCCCCGGGGCCCGGCCGCCCGGACCGCGCTGGGGCTTCGCTCGCCCGAGACCGCCGCACCTGCCGGACCCCGTGTCCCCGGGGCCCGGATCCCCGCCGCGCGGCCCGGTGACGGCCGGCTGCTGCGGCCGCCGGTCCGGCCCGGCCAGCCGGTGGGGCAGGAGCGGCTCGACCCGTCGGCTCTGCAGACGCCGGCCGTCCGGGCCGCGCTCGCCGGGGTCTCGCGGATATGTCCCGCCTTCACCCCCCGCCAGGTGCTGCGCGAGGGGAGCCGCCACATCCTGGTGGCGGGCACCATCGGCCGGGCGCCGGTGGTCGCCAAGTGCCTCGCCCCGCAGGCGGTGCGCAGCGAGTACTTCGAGCAACTGGTGGCCGACTTCCACCACGAGGTCGCGGTCTACCGGGCGTTCGTCCGGCACCGTCCGCCGGTGCGGCTGCCCCGGCTGGTGGCGGCCGACCACGACCGCTGCGTGCTCGTCATGGAGCGCGTCCCCGGCCGGCCGGCCGCGCGGGAGCGCCACCCGGCCAACGCGCCCACGCCGGGCGAGGTGCGGGCGCTGCTGACCGCCGTCCGGACGCTCAACCTGTGGCGCCCGCCGACGGACGTCTTCCAGCCGCGGCTGGACTACCAGCTGGAGATCGCCCGCTACCACTCGGTGGGCCAGCTCACCGACCGGGACGCCGGCGACCTGCGCGGTCTGCTGCACGGGCTCGGCCACGGCCCGCTCCAGCTCTGCCACGGCGACGCACTGCTGAGCAACATGCTGCTGGCGCCGTCCGGGCCGGTGCTGGTCGACTGGGAACAGGCCGGCTGGTACCTGCCCGGCTACGACCTGGCGGTGCTGTGGAGCGTGCTGTCCGGGGACACCGCCGCCCGCCGGCAGATCAGCCAGCTGGCCCAGAGCGGCGGCACCCTGGCCCGGGACGCGTTCCTGGTGAACCTGGTGCTGGTGCTCATGCGGGAGATCCGGCTGTACGACGTGCCGGGCGCCGGCGAGGAGCAGCGGATCATGATCCGCCGGCTGTACGACGACGCCGCGCTGGCCCGCCGCGCGGTCCGGGCCGCCGTCGGCACCCGGTGAGCGCACCGGGCACCGCGGAACCGGGCGACGGACGGCCCGTCGGACGGGGCCGTCCCCGGCGGGCCGTCAGTGCCGGGCCCCGCGTTCCAGGGCGGCCCGGCCGACGGCCTCCAGGACGGCCTCGTCCGGGGCGAGGTGGACCCGGCTGCTGAGCACGTCGCGCAGGTAGCGCTCCAGTGGGTGCCGGCGGCTCAGTCCCGGGTTGCCGGTGAGCGAGACGGCCTGCTGGACGGCGGATATCGCCGCGCGGGTGGCCAGCAGATGGGCCGGTCCGGTCCGGGCGACCGCGGCCGGCTCGGCCCGGTCGACCCGGGCGGCGAGCCCGTCGACGAGCTCCTCCGCCCCGATCAGCCGGGCTTCGATCTCGCCCAGGGCGCTGCGGTACCGGGGCAGCGTCCCGAGCGGCTCGGTCAGGTTGGCCGGAGTCCGCTGGTGCAGGAAGCCGACCAGCCAGTCCTGGGCCGACCGGGCGACCCCGACGGCCACCGCGGAGAGCGCCAGGTCGTGCCAGGCCCGGGACAGTTCGGCCGCCGGGACGCTCCCGGTCCGGTCGGCGGCGGAACCGGCCGCGCCCTTTCCCGTGCCGCCCTTCGGCGGGTTCAGCCCGAGCGCGAGTTCGGCCGGCACCCGCACCCCGTTCAGCACCACGTCGTGGCTGGCGCTGGCCCGCAGCCCGAGCTGGTCCCACGTCGGGTCGACCTCCAGCCCCTCGCTCTCGCCGCGGACCAGGAAGGTGCCGGTCCGGGGCACCGCCTCGTCGGTCCGGGCGGTGACCGCCATCCAGGCGAGCGCCTCGGCGCCGGTGCAGTAGGTCTTGCGGCCGGTGAGCAGCCAGCCCTCGCCGTCCCAGCGGGCGACCGTGGCCGGCGGTTCGCCGCTGCGGCCGCCGGGCTCCACGTTCAGGGTGTTGACCAGGGCCGGGCCGCGCCGGGACTCGGTGAGCAGCCGCCGGTAGCCGGCCGTCGGCCAGCTCGCCGTCCGGGCCTGCTCGGCGTGCTGGAGCAGGGTGAACGCGGTGACCACGGCCACCGAGGCGTCCCCGCGCCCGAGTTGGGCCAGCACCTGGACGGTGTCGGCGAGCGTGCCGCCGGGACCGCCGTAGCGCCGGTCGACGGTCAGGGTGAGCAGCCCGGCCTCGTGGACGGCCTCGATGCCCTGGTAGGGGAAGGTCGCGTCGCGGTCGTGCTCCTCGGCCCGGGCGGCCAGCAGGTCGACGACCCGGGGCAGACCGGCGAGGGCGGATTCGACGGGGGACGGAAGGACGGCCGAATGGTCGGCGGCGATGACGGTCATGGGACTGGGCCTCCGGGCGGCAGCGTGGGGCGCGGACTCCTCGGCACGCCGGAACAGGCGCGCGGTACCGGGTGGGCGACCCCGGAGGCCGGTGAACGACCACCCCCCGGAACCCGGGTCCGGCGGAAGTTCCGCCCCCCGGATCGGCGCCGGCCGCTCGGCCGCCCGCCCGCCGCCTCGGGGACGAATCCCCCTCAGTGACCCGGACACGCCGCGCTGGCGGTGCGTCGCAGGTCGAGGTAGCTGCGACGGGTCAGCAGCGGGGGACGGCACGACATGTCCGCGACTTTACGAAGCCGTGATCGAGGCCGTCAAGCAGCGCCCGAGGCCCGGAACGACCGGGGTGACGGAAGCGGAACGAGCAGCGGAACGGGCGGCCGGGGAAGGCGGAAGGGAAGCGGAACCCTGCCCTCCGGGGCACGGTTCCGGCACCCGCTCAGCCCTGCTGGAACATGTCCGCGGGCAGCGGCTTGAGCAACTGGTAGAGGTCGTCCGAAATCGGTCGGTCCCAGGAGGCGATGGTGACCTGCACGCCGTCACTCCGGCCGAACTGGGCACAGAAGACCCGGCCTTCGCTGACCTTGACCTTCTTCACGATCAGCAGGTCGTCCCCGAGCATGACCGGGAAGTCCTCCGCCGAGACGAACTCGACCGGTTCCTCGTCACCCAGGGCCGCGAGCAGCTGGCGCACCTCGAAGGGCACGCTGTCGCCGGTGTCCCGGGCCGGCGAACCCTCGGGCAGGTTGCCGATGAACATCGCCGGGCCTCTGCCGCCGAACAGGTCGTAGCGCAGGAAAATCCCCTGGCAGGAGCCGTCCGGGCCGGTCATCATGGCCGCACCGAAGTCGCCGGGCCAGTCGCCCGGGTCCATGGCGAGCACGTCGAAGTCCGGGCCGGTGGGCTGACCGGAGCGACGGCGGAGAAAAGACATGGGAGCATCGTACGTGTCCGGCACACCGTGCTCGCGGGGTGGGTGGGACGCCGGACGGAGATCGACGCTCAGAGACCAATGTTGACTCTGAGCAACCGTCCGGGCTACGTTCGGTTCAGCACGACAGCCGTTCTGGGTTTCACCCTTCGGGGGGACGGCATGTCGCAACGCGGCCCTACACGCGTTTCCCTCACTGTGCACACCGTCGTGCCGAACCGCCGAGCACCCAGCTTCGTCGTCGCACACCGCACAGCACACAAGCCAACAGTTCCATGCATCACAAGCAAGGTCCGCGGGGCCCCGGCCCGTCGCTCCCGCGGACCTGCTCGGGACGCCGCCGCGTGGGGGCGTGCGGGTCCCGGGCACGGCATCGAGTCCGAGTCGCTCTCGGGGTCGGCGCCATCCTCCCGGCGACTGCCGGCCCCCTTCGTGGGGCCGGGACCGGCCGACGCACCCCCGGTGCGCAGGGGATGACTGGGAGGAGACTCGGCAGCGCTGCCGGGTCGCACAGCAGGCGCCGTGTCTGGCCGCGTGGGGGCGGTGGGCACGGCGTCTGCCTGTGCTCATACTCTGAGCTGCGTTTGTCCAGCAGTCAACAGAAATTCTGACGGGGCACGCTCAAATGTGATCGGAATGATTGCCACCGGAGACCTCGGGGCTCCGGGCCGCCCCGGCGGGGGCCCGCCGGCACCGCCCGCCGGGTGCGGCCCCGGTCTCCCGGACCGGCACCCGGCGGAGCGCCGCCCCGGACGGATCAGGTGAGGTCGAACTCGCCGTCCCGGGCGCCGAGCACGAAGGCCCGCCACTCGCCCGGCGTGAACACCAGGACCGGGCCGTCCTCCTGACGGCCGTCCCGCATGCCGATGTAGCCGTCCACGAAGGCGATCTGGACGTCGCCCACGCCCTGGCTGCTGCACAGCCAGGTCGCCCCGGTGAAGTCCACCTTCGGCTTCCCGTTCACCCCGACCTCCACCGCCACGGGTCCCACCGCCCCGGTCGTGTCCACCCCGGTACCGCTGTTGGCTGCCACTGCTGGTCTCTCCTCCCGACGGCCTGAACGGGCCCAGCCTAGTCACCGGAACGGCCCCGGTCAGCGGGATCGGCGGGACTCCCCCGACGGGGTCCCGGGGGGCCTGCCGCAGGCCCGGGCCCGCCCTCCCGGACGCGTGTCCCGGCGGGACGGGTGCCGGGCGAACTGCCAGAGTGTGAGGGACCCCACCGAACTCCCGAGGAGCAGCCGATGAGCCGCCGGGACGGCACCCGCGCCGATGTCATCCCCATCTCCGAGGCCCCCTCGGCCCACCCTCCGGCGCCCCGCACCCCGCCCGTCCCGGCACCGCTGCCCGACCCCGGCCGGCCGCCCGCGCACGGCCGGGTCGGCGTCGTCCTGGTCTCGCACAGCCAGGAGCTCGCCAACGCCGTCCGCGCCCTCGCGCTCGCGCTGACCGACGACGGCTCGCCCGCCCCGGTGGCCGCCACCGGCGGGGACCTCGTGGCCGGCCCCGGCATCAGCGCCGTGCTGGTCGCGGCCGCCACCCGCCGGGTCGACCAGGGCCACGGCGTGGTCGTGCTCGCCGACCTCGGCGGCGCGGTGACCACCGTCCGGGCCCTGCTCGCCGACGCCGACGAGCACGGGCTGCCGTTCCCGGTCCGGTTCGCCGACGCGCCGTTCGTCGAGGGCGCGGTGGCCGCGGTGGCGACCGCCACCGCCGGCGGCGACCTCGCCGCGGTGCTGGACGCCGCCGAGGAGGCCTACCGGCAGCCCAAGGGCTGACGAACCGTCCGGGCCCGTCCCGGCGGCCGTCCAGGGCCGCCCGGGGGCCCTGGACGGCCGCTCCGGCCCGCCCGCGGGGGCCGGGCCGTCGGGGCCGGGCCGGGACCGGGCCGTGGGGGCGACGGGGCCGGCCCGGTCGGCTCAGGGAAGGAGACTCCCGTTCCATTCGAAGCTCGCCGCGGGACCGCCCTCGACGGCCCGGCGGATCCAGGCCAGCTCCTTCTCCGCCATCGGCGGCAGCTCGTCCAGCGCGTACCAGCCGACCGCGAGCGTCTCGTCCTCGTCGACCCGGACCTCGCCGCCCACCGGGCGGCAGCGGAAGACCACCTCCAGGTACCGCGTCATGTCGCCGTTGGGGTAGGTGACCTCCGGCGACACGGTGACCGTGACGAGCCGGTCCGGGACGGCGGCGACGCCGGTCTCCTCCAGGCACTCGCGGACGGCGCCGTCGGCCGGCTGCTCGCCCGGGTCGAGGATGCCGCCGGGCGGCGTCCAGGCGCCGTCGTCGGACCGCTGGACGAGCAGCACCCGGCCGTCGTCGTCCAGGACGACGGCGGCCACGGCGCTGAGCCAGAGCATGCGGGTCCCGACCACGGCGCGGAGGTCGGCGAGGAACTCGGGAATGGCCATGTCCCGCACCCTATCCGGGCACGGCGGACGGCCCACGGACGGCCCGTCGGCGGCAAGAGGGCCGGGCGGGCCGGGGCGGGCGGGCGCCGCGGGAGCCGGCCGGTGTTCAGGCGCGGACGCCCACCGCCCGCGTGGCCGCGGCGATCCGGGCGTAGGCGCGCTCGGGGATCAGCCGGCCGTGGAGCTTGGCGCGGAAGAAGTCGATGGGGTCGCTGCGGTGCACCGGCACCCGGCGCAGCCGGACCGGGTCCACACCGGGGGTGTTGCGGCCGATCTCACCGGTGGCGGCGGTCCGGAAACGGGCCCGCAGGGCGGGTTCCAGGTGCGGGACCGGCACGCCCCAGGTGTAGGCGTAGTGGCAGGGGCGGACACCGAGGTACTCCTCGACCTCGTCGTTGCAGGCGTCGAGCTCGGTGACGGAGAGCACCTCGGGGCGGGCGTGGGTGCGGGTGTGGTTGGCGACCGTGCACAGCCCGGAGGCCGTCATCTCGCGCAGCTGCTCCCAGCTGAGCGCGGGCGCGCCGGCCGACCGGACGGCCGCGCCCTCCCAGCGCATCTCGCCGCCGACGTGGCCGCTGGCCAGGTAGATGGTGAACGGCAGCCGGCGTTCGCGCAGCAGCGGCCAGGCGTTCTCGTGGACGTCCGCGAAGCCGTCGTCGAAGGTGAGGACGACGCTCGGGGTGCGGCGGCCGGACTCGATCCGGTCGGTGGCGCCGTCGAGGGAGACCACCCGGCCCGGCGGCAGCGCGGCGAGCAGGTCGGCCTGGGCGGTGAAGTCGGCGGTGGACACGTCCCGCTCGTCCCGGCTGCCGCCCCCGATCCGGTGGTAGCTGAGCACGGTGGCGCCCTCGCCGGGGTTCCCGCCCGTCCCGCGGGCCAGCTGTCGCTTCACCCCGGCCCGGATCCCCCCGGCGGCCGGGGACCTTCCGGGCACGGCGGTGCCGCTCATTGTTCCCCCCTCCGCGGTGCCCTCCCCGGCACCGGCACATGACCTCGTACCCGGCGCGGTCGGCACCCGGGAGGGATTCACGGTAGGACGAACGGCGGGGCCGGTGCCCCGGAATTGTGAAAGAAACGAGAAGGAGTTGTCAGATGGACCGAAAATCTGCTGCTCTGACCGATAGGACTCGACGGGCCGATCGGTACGCGATCGACGCGCGACCGGTTCCCCGACCGCTTCCGCCGATTCCGCGCCCCGCCCCCGGAAGGGGTTCCCCGGCCGTTCGGCCCAGCCGTTCAGGCAGCGGCGCGGCGGTGCCTGCGGAGCAGCGCGAACCCGATCCGGCCGAGCAGCAGCACCCCGGCCGCGAGGCAGCCGGCCACCGCCATCGCCCAGGCCGGGCCGTCACTGTCCGGAACCACGACCGCCACCACGATGCCCAGCGTGAGGCACGCCAGCCCCACCAGCGCGAGCGGCACCTGGTGGGTGACCAGCGGGCCACCGTGACAGTACCGGGCCATCCTGGTCGCGCCGCGCGGGTGGAAGTGATCACGTTCCGCATCTGCCATGAGCCCAAGGTACCCCCGGGACGCCGCCGCGGCAGCACGCACGACGTGAGCGGCCGGACACGTTCGGCCACCGGCGGGCCCGCTTCGTCACAGGCCGGAGGGATTCGTTCCGGGGGCGTCCCGGGCCCGTCCCGAAATGGTTCCCGATCTCCGGAAAAACCTTGCCGGTGCGGTACAACCATCAACGGGGCGTAGCTGTCTCCCTTACATTGAGCGATCCAGGAGCCGTCCGCGGTGCGGGTTGGGAGTCCCCGCCGCGGACCGGAAATACCCAGGGGGCGGAGCCGCCGCGCCCTGGAGTCGGAGGCCGGGCTCCGTCCTCCGGCGGTACCGCCACGCCGCATCGGCGACCGAGGGGGAACCGTGCCGCAGTCCCATTCCACGACGTCGACCTCCAGCCCCGCGGGCCGGCACAGGGCGCTGGTGACCGCCCTGTCGGACCTGCGGCCGCTGCCGCCGCCGACCGCCGCGCCACCGCCCGGACGCGGCGTCCACCCCACCGTGACGACCGACGGGCAGCCGGTCCTCACCCCTCCCCCGGGCCGGGACCTGCGGACCGCGGCCACCCGGACCTGCGCCCGGCCCGCCCGCCGGCCGGCCGAGCCGGACCGGGCCGAGCGCCCCGTCGACCGTCGGACACCGGTGGGCCACCCCCCTGGCCACCCGCCCGACGCACGGGGCGAGTGGCTGCGGTTCGCACCCGTCCAGCCGCTCTTCCGCGCCCGGGCGGCGCAGCGGCTCCCCGTCCTCGCCTACCACGGGGTGACCGACCCCCGGTCGTTCGGCGCCCAGCTGGACCGGCTGCGAAGACTCGCGACCCCCGTCTCGCTGGCCGCCGTGCAGCAGGCCGTCGCCGATCGGCGTCCACTGCCCGCCCGCAGTGTGCTGGTGACCTTCGACGACGCCGACCGCAGCGTCCTGACCCACGCACTCCCCGCACTGATCGAACGCGGCATCCCCGCCGCCGCCTTCGTCATCTCCGAGCTGATCGGCACCGAGAAGCCGTTCTGGTGGCACGAGGCCGACTTCCTCGCCCGGCACGGCGGACGCGCCCGCTCGCTGGACTGCGGCCACCCCTCGCAGCTGCTCCGCCGGCTCAAGGCGATGCCCGACCCGGACCGCCGGCGCAGCCTCCAGGAGCTGCGGGTCAGCGCCGACCGCCGGCCGCCCGGCCAGGAACAGCTCACCCCGGCCGACCTGCTCGCGCTCCGCGCGGGCGGCGTCGCCATCGGCAACCACACCCAGGGGCACCCGTGCCTCGGCCGGTGCGACGACGCCACCGTCCGCTCCGAGATCACCGGCGCGCACGAGGCCCTGACCCGCTGGCTCGGCGAGCCCCCGGCCGCCTTCGCCTACCCGGACGGCGGCCACGACGTCCGGGCGGAGGGCGTCCTCCAGGAGCTGGGCTACCGGCTCGGCTTCCTCTCCGACCACCGGCTCGGCCCCCGGTTGCCCTCACACCCCCTCCAGATCAGCCGGCTCCAGGTCGACTCCACGACCAGCACGCGGCGCTTCGACACCATCCTGTCCGGCCTCGAACCCGCCTACCGCCGCTGGCGCGGCCAGGCCGCCTGAACCCGACCCTCCCCGCGCAGGAAGTCGCCCCACCGACTTCCTGCGCGCACCCCGGGTCCCGCCGGCGCGCCGGCACCAGCAGGCCGGCCCCCACCACCACCCTCCCCGCCGCCCGACCGACCTCCCACGCGCACCACCCGGAGGCCACCACCGCGCCGGCCGAAGCACCGGCCCGCGCAGGAAGTCGGCCTCCCCGACTTCCCACGTACGCCGCACGGCGCCTCAGCGACCTCCCACGTCTCCCGGCGTCCGGAGGCCACCACCGAACAGGCCGCAGCACCGACCTGCGCAGGAAGTCGGCCCCACCGACTTCCCACGCGCACCGGGCCGATCGCCACGCCGAATCGGCACCGATCACACCCCAGGGCCGCACGGGAACTCGCCGCCACCGAGCGGCCGTGCACGCCGCAGGCGCCCCAACCGAACCGGTCACGAGACCCGAACCCACACGGGAAGTCGGCCTCACCGACTTCCCGCGCGCCGGACCGGTCACGGGACCGGAGCCGCCACCGACCTCCGGCCCGCCGCCGACGCGAGCGCGCACCTTGATGGTGGTGCCGCTCCGGCCTGCGACGGCAGCCGGGGACGGCGCTGCGGACGGCCCCACGATCCCGGCACGCCTGTGTGGTGGCCGGCCCCTGAGTGCGCCGTCTCGGGGAGGAGCCTTGGATGCTCGGCCGGTGGCACGGCCAGGCGCTTCCATCGGGCCCCGACCGTCGGCGGGCCGCCCCCGGCACCGTGACGGGAAACACCGGCTCCGAACCGGGCGGACCGTTCAGGAGGCCTGCACGGACGTGCTCCCGTGCAGGACGGTGAGCCCTCCGGGGCCGGCCCAGCCATGGCCGACGAGAAGGTTGGGCCGCGGGAGGCCCGTGTGCGGGACGGCCCGGGGCGGTCAGGCCGTGGCTGCTATGAAGGGGAGGGTCACAGAGACACCCGTCCACAGAACGGTGAGCCTCCCGGTTCCCAGCAGCGAACGGGGCCGCCGGCTCAGCGGTGGCCGCCGCCGGGCAGGTCAGGTTGCGGGGGAAGTCGGCGACGTGACAGGCGGGGCGGCCCGGGGTGGTCAGGCCGGGGCTGTGAAGGGGAGGGCCTGGGGGTAGGCGAGGGCGGTGGGGGGCAGGGCGGCGGGGTGGCCCGCGTGCAGGACGGTGAGGGTGCCGGTGCCCTCGCGGGCCGGGGCGGCGACGCGGCGCAGGGCCTGGGCGGCGACCGCCCCGGCGGAGCCGTGCAGGGTGAGGGACGGCAGTGCGGACGGGGCGACGGCGGCGCGGATGCGCTCGGCGACCAGCTCGTAGTGGGTGCAGCCGAGGACGACGGCCGCCGTCCCCGCCGGGGTGCGGGCGGCCGCGTCGGCGACGGCCGCGTCGATCGCCGCCTCGTCGCCGTGCTCCACGGCGTCGGCGAGCCCGGGGCAGGCGACCTCGGTGACGGCGGCCGTCCCCGCGAAGTCGCGGATCAGCCCGCGCTGGTACGGGCTGCCGGTGGTGGCGGGGGTGGCCCAGATGGCGACCGGGCCGCCCAGCGCGGCGGCCGGCTTGATCGCCGGGACGGTGCCGATGACCGGCAGCGCGGGCTCCAGTTCGGCGCGCAGGGCGGCGAGCGCGTGCACGGAGGCGGTGTTGCAGGCGACGATCAGCGCGTCCGGCCGGTGCACGGCGGCGGCCCGGGCGCAGCCGAGGGCGAGCTCGGTGACCTCCTCGGCCGTGAGCGGGCCCCAGGGCATCGAGGCGGGGTTGGAGGAGAGCACGAGGTCGGCGTCCGGACGCAGCGTCCGGAGGGCGGCGGCGGCGGCCAGCAGGCCGATTCCCGAGTCCATCAGTGCGATCTTCACGGGTCAAGACTTTAGTCGATGGCCCGTGCCGGCCCCGGGTGCGGCAGACTGCCCGGGTGACCGTCCTGCTGTGGATCGCCGTGCTCTCCCTGCTGGTCTGGCTCTGGCTCGCGGTCTGCCACGGGTCGTTCTGGCGCACCGACGTCCGACTGCCGCCGCGCCGGCCGCCCGAGCGGTGGCCGCAGGTCGCGGTGGTGGTGCCGGCCCGGGACGAGGCCGGGGTGCTGCCGGTGTCGCTGCCGAGTCTGCTGGCCCAGAAGTACCCGGGGCGGGCCCGGGTGGTGCTGGTGGACGACCACAGCTCGGACGGCACCGGTGAGCTGGCCCGCTCGCTGGCCGGCGGGGAGGGTCCGGCGGGCCTGGAGCTGACGGTGACCACCCCTCCCCCGCTGCCGGCGGGCTGGACGGGCAAGCTGTGGGCGCTGCGGCACGGGGTGGAGCTGGCCGGGCCGGACGCCGAGTACCTGCTGCTGACCGACGCCGACATCGCGCACGGTCCGGACTCGCTGGCCGAACTGGTGGCCGCGGCGGAGGCGAACCGGCTGGACCTGGTCTCGCAGATGGCCCGGCTGCGGGTGGAGACCGGCTGGGAGCGGCTGATCGTGCCGGCCTTCGTGTACTTCTTCGCCCAGCTGTACCCCTTCCGGTGGAGCAACCGCCCGGGGTCGCGGACGGCGGCGGCGGCCGGCGGCTGCTCGCTGGTGCGGCGGGAGGCGCTGGAGCGGGCCGGCGGGGTGGCGGCGATCCGGGGCGCGGTGATCGACGACGTGTCGCTGGCCCGAGCGGTGAAGGCCGGCGGCGGGCGGACCTGGCTGGGGCTGGCGGAGCAGGTGGACAGCGTGCGGCCGTACCCGCGGCTG
Organism: Kitasatospora sp. NPDC056327; assembly: GCF_042261735.1. Lineage (NCBI taxonomy): Bacteria > Bacillati > Actinomycetota > Actinomycetes > Kitasatosporales > Streptomycetaceae > Kitasatospora > Kitasatospora sp. NPDC056327. The sequence continues at coordinate 15,946 of NZ_JBHJRC010000175.1, forward strand.
GCCCAGCTGTGGCGGATGGTGTCGCGCAGCGCGTACGCCCAGCTGCGGCACTCGCCGGTGCTGCTGCTGGGGACGGTGCTGGGGCTGGCGCTGGTGTACCTGGTGCCGCCGGTCGCGGCGGTGGCCGGCCTGGCTGCGGGCGACCGGGCGGTGGCGGTGGCGGGCGGGGCGGCCTGGGCGCTGATGACGGCGACCTTCGTACCGATGCTCCGCTACTACCGGCAGCCGGCGCCCGCCGCGCTGCTGCTGCCGTTCACCGCCTCGCTGTACCTGCTGATGACGGTCGACTCGGCGGTGCAGCACTGGCGCGGCCGCGGTGCCGCCTGGAAGGGCCGGACGTACTGAGCCGGGCCGGCTCACACCGGCCGGACGGACCGTCGGCGGATCTCCCGGACAGCGCACGCCCATCATCCGACGCCGCACCGCTCTCCGACACCTCGGTGGCCGCGCCGCTGGAGCGGGCGCCGGCCCCGGCGGAGCACGGGCGGGCCCTGGACCTGGGGTGCGGGGAGGGCGCCTGACGGCCGGACGCCGGTGGCCGGCCCGGTGGGCGACCAACGGAAGTGGGACCACTACGAGTTCGCCCGGACCGGCTCGCCGGCCGAGCGGGCGCTGGACCACCCGGGGCACCCGGACGCGGCGGACGCCCGGGCGGCCGCGGACCCGCGCCGCGCGGAGTGGCTGCACGGCTACCGCGGGATTCCCGGTTTCGTCACCCTGGTGCTGCGCCGGGACCGATCCGCCCGGAGCCGGAACGCGAGCGGGAGCCGGAGCCGGAGCGCGAGACGGAGAAGGGCGGGCCGGCCGGGGAGGGCCGACCCGCCCGGAACGGACGGTGGGGGCGAGCGGTGCTCAGAACAGCGTGTTGGCCTGCTGGTTGCGCTGCTGGTCCTGGGCGACCAGGCGGTCCATCACCTCGGGCATCGCCTCGACGCCGCCGGCGCTGGTCGGCGAGGTGCGGTTGTCGCCCTGCACCACCACGGTCGGCAGCTCGTTGATGCCGTAGCGGACGAACAGCGCGGCGGCCTCGTCGACCGCCTGGCCGACCGCGTCCGAGCGGTACGCATCGCGGAAGGCCTGCTGGTCGACGCCCTGGCGGGCCGCCCAGTCCGCCGCGGCGTCCTCGGTGGTGACGTCCTGCTCCTCGGTGTGGACGGCGCGGAAGGCGGCGGTCTGCAGGCGCTCGACCAGCCCCAGGCGCTCCAGGGTGTAGTAGAGGCGGGCGTGGCCGCGCTGCGCGCGCTCCTCGCGGCTGCCCTGCCAGATGGCCGGGACACGGCGGAGGTCGACGTCGGCGCGGTGCCGCTCGGTCCAGTCCTGGAGCGGCTGCTCCAGCGCCTGGGAGTGCCCGCAGTCGTACCAGAAGAATTCGAGCGCCTCGGTCCGGGCGCTCTCGCGCACCGGCAGCGGGCGGTCGAGGTGGATGAACCGGGCGGCCTCGCGGGCCGGGTGGTGGGTGATGGCGCCGGCCTGGGTGGGGGATGCGGCGATCCCGGCGGCGACGGCGATCAGCAGGGTGGTTCGAAGGAGCTTCACACGGGGCAGTGTGGCGACCGGGAGGCCGTCGGCAGCCTGTCGCCCCGGTGCGTCGGGCCGGGATTCGCTCGAAAAGCGCACCCGGCCCAGCGCCCCCGCGGTCGCATATAAACAAAAACCAGCCCCCCAGACAAGTAACAATCAGGGATTGCGGGGTA
>NZ_JBHJRC010000176.1:0-17123 GCF_042261735.1 Kitasatospora sp. NPDC056327
AAACAAATTAAATACTCTGCGAACGAGGCGCGGGCCTTCCCCGTCGTCGTGCGAGGTGTGCGCGATCGCGCACCCCCGTGCTCCTACTGCCCGGCGGTCTCGCGCTGCTTGCGCCAGCGGATGCCGGCCTCGATGAAGCCGTCGATGTCGCCGTCCAGCACGCCCTGCGGGTTGCCGACCTCGAACTCGGTGCGGACGTCCTTGACCATCTGGTACGGGTGCAGCACGTAGGAGCGCATCTGGTTGCCCCAGGAGCTGCCGCTGTCCTTGAGCGCGTCCATCGCCGCGCGCTCCTCCTGGCGGCGCCGCTCCAGCAGCTTGGCCTGGAGGACGTTCATCGCGGACGCCTTGTTCTGGATCTGCGAGCGCTCGTTCTGGCAGGACACCACCACACCGGTCGGGATGTGCGTGATGCGCACCGCCGAGTCGGTGGTGTTGACGCCCTGGCCGCCGGGACCGGAGGCCCGGTAGACGTCGATCCGCAGCTCCGACTCGTCGATGTCGACGTGGTCGGACTGCTCGACGACCGGGAGGACCTCGACACCGGCGAACGAGGTCTGCCGGCGGCCCTGGTTGTCGAACGGGGAGATGCGGACCAGGCGGTGCGTGCCCTGCTCGACCGAGAGGGTGCCGTAGGCGTACGGGGCCTTGACGGTGAAGGTCGCGGACTTGATGCCGGCCTCCTCCGCGTACGAGGTGTCGTAGACCTCGGTCGGGTACCCGTGCCGCTCGGCCCAGCGCAGGTACATGCGCATCAGCTGCTCGGCGAAGTCGGCGGCGTCCACGCCACCGGCCTCGGCGCGGATGTTGATCAGCGCCTCGCGGGCGTCGTACTCGCCCGACAGGAGGGTGCGGACCTCCAGCTCCTCGACCGCCTTGGCGAGGGCCACCAACTCGGTCTCGGCCTCGGCGCGGGTTTCCGCGTCGTCCTCGGCCTCGGCCAGCTCGAACAGGACGTTCAGGTCGTCGATGCGGCCGCGGAGGCCCTCGACCCTGCGCAGTTCGCCCTGGAGGAAGGAGAGCCTGCTGGTCACCTTCTGCGCGTTCGCCAGGTCGTCCCACAGGTCGGGGGCGGCTGCCTCCTCCTCCAGACGCGCGATGTCGGCCCGGATCTTGTCCAGGTCGAGGACGGCCTCGATCGACCCCATGGTCGTTTCGAGGTTCTTGAGCTCTTCGGAAGGATCGACGGCTGCCACGCCCCCAGGGTAATGGTTCCCGGGGTGCTCATGACGACCGCGGGTGCGTCCGGGCCGCGCGGGGTCCCCGGAGCACGCCGCTACGGGCCGCCCGGAGCGCCCGACACCACGGCCGGGCGGGGCCCGGGACCGGCGTCCGGGACGGTGGCCGCGAAGGCCTTCCAGGCCGCGGCGCTCCCCGCCAGCACCAGGACCGCGGCCAGCAGCACCGCCAGCATCCGGCGGCGGCGCAGCAGCGCCTGGCGGTCCCGGCGGTGGGCCGCGCCGGGGACGGTCCGCTGGGCCCGTGACTCGGCCGCGTAGGAGGCCAGCTCGTGCGCGGAGGGGCGGCGCAGGCTGGTGTGGGTGTCCCGGGTGGAGTCCGGGGCGACGCCCGGCACCAGCGGGACGGCCGGGCCGCGGCGGCGCTTGTGCGTCCCGGGGGCGGCGTCCACCTCGGCGTACACCGCCTCGCCCGGGGTCAGCGCCTCCTCGGCCGGCGCCCGGCCCTGCTGCGGGACGGCCAGCACCGGCAGCCCGGCCAGGGCCGGCAGCTGCTCGCGGAGCCGGGCGGCCAGCTCCGCGGCGCGCAGCCGGGAGGCCGGGGCCTTGGCCAGGCACTCGGCGACGATCCGCCACAGGCCGTCGGGCAGACCGGGGATCGGCGGCACCTGCTCGGTGACGTGCCGGCGCAGCACCGCCCCGGTGTGGCCGCCGCCGAACGGGGTGAAGCCGGCCAGCAGCTCGTACAGCACGGTGGCGAGGGCGTAGATGTCGACGGCGGCGCGCGGCTCCAGGCCCTCGATGATCTCGGGGGCGAGGTAGTCGGGGGTGCCGATGATCCGGGTCGCCCGGGTCCGGCGCGGGGCGTCGACCAGCCGGGCCACGCCGAAGTCGGTGAGCTTGGCGCGCGGGGCGCCGCCGGGGCCGGGCGCGGCGGCGAGGTCGAGCAGGACGTTCTCCGGCTTGACGTCGCGGTGCACGATGCCGGCCGCGTGGGCGGCGGCCAGGCCGTCGGCGACGTCCGCGATGACCGAGGCGGCGGTCTGCGGGGGCAGCGCGCCGTCGCGCTCCAGCCGGGAGCGCAGGTCGGTGCCCTGGACCAGTTCCATCACCAGGGCGAGGTCGTCGCCGTCCACCACCATGTCGCGCACGCCGACCACCCGGGGGTGGTCGAGGCCGGTCAGCGCGGCCCGCTCCTGGACGAACCGGCCGACCAGCACCTGGTCGGCGGCGAGGTCCTCGCGGAGCAGCTTGACCGCGACCGGACCGTCCGGGCCCTCGCCGAGCCAGACCGTCCCGGCCGAGCCCCGGCCGATCACCTGGTGGACGGTGTAGCGGCTGCCGATCTTGCGTGCCAATGCTGCTCCGTGGGCGGCGGGAGCGCTCCGGGGAGAGTCCGGTGCGCTCGGTGGGGCGGGACAACAGCGACCAACCTACGCGCCCGGGCGCCCTCCGCGGGCCGCCTGCGGCCGCTCGGCGGGCGGGAAGCGGCAAGATTTCCCGGAAATTGTCGACAAAGCGTCAATTCCGTCGTCCGGGGCTGCTTCCCGGGCCGCGCGGGCCGCCGCCCGGGTCGCGCTCCGGTCATCCCGCCGAGTCGAAGAGGCCCGTCAGCCAGTCCTTCGCGTCGGTGAACCAGGCCCGGGCGTCGGCCCAGTACTCCGGCAGCGGGGTGAAGTTCCACAGCGCGATCACGGCGACCGCCAGCACCAGCAGCACCATGAGACAGCCCTTCAGGCAGCCCAGGCCCGGGATGTACATCCGGTTGCGGCTGCGCGGGCGCGGCTCGCGGCGGGGCGCCTCCCGGGGTGCCTCGCGCGGCGGCTCGGCCCGGCGCTGCGGGGGCTCGCGGTGCTGCGGCGCGGGCGGCTCGGCCCGGCGCTGCGGGGCGGCCGGGGCGGCCTGGTGCCGGGGCTCCTGGTGCTGCGGTGCGGGTGCGGGCCGGCCGCCGTACGGCGGGGCGGGCGGGGGCGGCGGCGGCTGGTTGTAGCCGCCGGGCGGCTGCGGACGGCCGCCGCCGGAGGCCCGGTTCCCCGGGCCGGCCCGGTAGGGCGGCGGGGCGACCGGCGGACGCTGGGCGTAGCCGGGCGGCGGGGCCTGGTGGTGGCCGCCCGGGGCCTGCTGCCCCGGCTGTCCGTAGGCCTGCGGGCCGCCGTGCCCGGGGTGACCGCCGTACCCGCCCTGACCGGCCTGGTAGGGCGCCGGGGCGATCGGCGGGGCCTCGAAGTCCTCGGGCTCGAAGTACCCGATCTCGGTCTGCTGGTTGCGGTCCCGGGCGGCCCGCAGCTGGGTCTGCCACGGGTGCGGCGTCTCGGGCTGCGGCGGGCCGGGCGGGGGCGGCGGCACGGCGCCGGCCGGCATCACCCGGGTCGCGGCGGCCGGGTCGAAGGGGGGCGGCTGGGTGCCCATCACCCGGGTGGCCGCCGCCGGGTCGTACTGGCCGGGCTGTCCCGGCTGCGGGCCGGGCACCTGGCCGGCCGGGAGCACCTGGGTGCGGTCCTCGGCACCGAACGGCGTGTCCGCGGTCAGTCCGGGCACGCCGACCGGCGCCCCCGGCACCGCGGTCGGCTGCGGGTCCGGCGCCAGCAGCGCGCCCACGGCCAGCGCCGCGTCCACCGCCGCCGGGGAGGCGTGCACGCCCACCCCGGCCGCGACCACCCGCAGGGCGTTCGCCAGCGAGACCGCGCCCGGCCGCTGCGCCGGGTCCTTGCGCAGGCAGCGCTCGATCACCGTCCAGAGCGGCTCCGGCATGGTGGAGGGCCGCTGCGGCTCCTGCGCGAGGTGCGCCTGGAGGATCGCCAGCGGGTTGTCGCCCTGGAACGGCTGGCGGCCGGTGACCAGCTCGTACAGCATGATCCCGGCGCCGTAGACGTCGACCGCGGAGGTCTGCGGGCGGCCCTCGGCGGACTCCGGCGCGACGTACGCGGGGGTGCCGACGAACTCGTGGCTGCGGGTGATGCCCGGGGAGTCGGCGAGCCGGGCGATGCCGAAGTCGGTCAGCATCGGGTGCATCTGCTCGGTGCCCTCGACGACCGCGGTGGCGAGCAGCACGTTGGCCGGCTTGAGGTCGCGGTGGACGATGCCGTCGGCGTGGCTGACGGCCAGCGCGTCGGCGACCTGGGCCATCAGCAGGGCGCCGGCGATCGGGCTGAACGGGCCGTTGCCGCGCAGGTAGCGGGCCAGGTCCGGGCCGTCCACCAGGTCCATCACCAGGGCCAGCAGCTCGCCCTCGACGACCAGGTCGCGGACCTTGACGATGTTCGGGTGGGTGAGCCGCAGCAGCACCGAGCGCTCCCGCAGGAAGCGCATCACCACGTCGGGGTCGGTGGCGAGCTCCTCGCGCAGGATCTTGATCGCCACCTGCTGCCCGGGAGCGGTGCCGGGCACCTCGGCGCCGGCGCGCACCTGTCCGCGCCAGACGGTGCCGGTGGCCCCCCGTCCGAGGGTCTCCTCCAGCAGATACTTGCTGCCGACTGGCCGCACCTGTCGCACTCCTCGTCGTGCCGCCCGCGCGGGGCGCTCCTCCGCCGGTGCGGTGAGCCTGCCGGGACCGTGTTTCCGGCCACTCTAACGGGGTCCGTCGACGTTTTCGGGGCGACCGGCAGGGGCTCCCGCCCCGGTTGGGGGACATCCCCCGGGGGAAGACCCGCAGGGCCCGGGGACGGTTCCACCGCGGTCGCGGGGTCTGCCCTTCCGGGCGCCGGTTGACCTGACTCTCCGTCGCCCGCAAACATGGCGATGATCGCAAGATCGTCAAATCCGGTACGGTGCGCGGACTGTCCGTGACGGATGGCAGGATGACACTCGCCACTCCTGTGGCCCAAGCGGTGTCGCGGCCAGCCCCGCTCCCCCGCGGCGGCCCGAGGCAGCGGCACCAGGCGTCACACCAGCAGAAGGGACCGCGGGCGAGATGCAGATCCGGCTGACCGTCCTCCGACCGCGCAGCGGCCCGGCAGCCGCCGGCTCCGCCATCCCGTACGTCGACGTGCTGGTCACCGCGCCGGTGGGCACCGCGCTCGGCGCCCTGGCCGGTGCCCTCGCGGGCGCCGTCGGCGTGCGCGGGCCGCGGGCCGCCACCCACGTGCACCTGTACGCCGGGGCTCAGCGGGTCGACGAACACACGCTGCTCGGCCACCCGCCGCTGCTCGACGGCGCCGTCCTCTCCCTCAACGAGCCGGATCCGACCGCCGACGACCCCGACGACACCCCGCCCGCCGCCGAGCTGCGCGTCGTCGGCGGACCCGACGCCGGCGGTGTGCACCGGCTGCACGGCCGGGAGATCCGGATCGGCCGCTCCGGCGAGGCCGACGTCCCGGTCGACGACCCCGACGTCTCCCGGCTCCACCTCGCCCTCCACCTGGGCACCGACGGCACCGTGACCGTCCGCGACCTCGGTTCCACCAACGGCACCAGCGTCGACGGCCGGATCGTCCCGCCCGTGCGGCCCGAGGAGGCCGTCCCGCTGGAGGGCACCGCCCTGCTCCGGATCGGCGAGACCACCCTCCAGGTCACCGCCCCGGAGAACAGGGACGGCACCGGCGCGCCCGTCCGCGCCGCGCTGCCCGACGGCCACGGACACCTCCAGCTCGCCGCACCGGCCCCGGTCCGCCCCGCGCCACCGGTCGCCGAACCGCCCGCCGCCCCCGAGCCGCCCGCCGGGCGCGGGCGCGGTCTGCTCTCGCTGCGGCTCGGCCGCACCGCCGCCGAGCCGCCCGAGGAGAGCGCCGAGCGCCACCACGCCGCCGTCCGCACCCGGCAGGCCGCCGCCCAGCGCGAACGCTGGCCCGACCTCGCCACCCTGCTGCTCAACGCGCTCGGCCCCGGCCCCCGGCTCTGGGAGCGCGGCCCCGGCCACCCCGACGCGCTCACCCTGCGGCTCGGCACCGCCGACCGGCCCGGCGGCCCCGGCACCTCCCCCGGCACCCTGCTGCCCGCCGTCCCGGTCACCGTCGACCTGCAGACCGCCGGCAGCCTCGGCCTCAGCGGACCGCGCGAACGGCTGGACGCGCTCACCCGCGCCGTCGTCGCCCAGCTCGCCGCCCTGCACCCGCCGACCGGGCTCAGCCTGGTCGTGGTCGACGCCGACCCGGCCCGCCCCGCGCAGGACCGCGCCGACACCTGGGCCTGGGCGCTCTGGCTGCCCCACCTGCGCCCCACCGACGGCCAGGACTGCCGGCTGCTGCTCGGCCTCGACGACGAACAGGCCACCGCCCGGCTCACCGAACTCACCGCCCGGCTCAGCGGCCCGGTCGGCCTCGGCGGCCACCCCGCCACCGTCGTCGTGGTGGACGGCCGCCCCGCCACCGAGGCCGCCCGGCTGGCCCTCGACCTGCTGCTGCGCCAGGGCCCGGCCGTCGGGATCTTCCCGGTCTGCCTCGCCGAACAGCCCGAACTGCTGCCGCGCGGCCTCGGCGCCACCGCGCTGATCACCGGCGAGGTCGGCACCCAGCTCTCGCTCGACCGCCCGGGCACCGCCGCCCGCGGCCGCGAGACCCTGCACGAGGTCTCGCTGGACGCCGTCTCGGACGCCTGGGCGGAACGGCTCGCCCGGGTCCTCGCCCCGCTGCGCGAGGCCACCCCCGCCAACCGGGGGCCGCTGCCGGACGCGCTGCGCCTGCTCGACCTGCTCCAGCTGGACACCGTCACCCCGGCCAAGCTCTCGGCCCGCTGGGACGCGCACGCCGGCGGCATCGGCGCCGCCACCGCCCTGCTCGGCACCACCCGCGACGAACTGTGCGTGCTCGACCTCGCCGACCCCGAACTCACCCTGCCCTCCCCCGACCCGGGCGGCCCCCACCTGCTGATCGGCGGCGCGCGCGGCTCCGGCAAGACGGAGCTGCTGCGCACCCTGGTCGCCTCGCTGGCCGTCTCCGAGCGGCCCGACCGGCTGGCCGTCACCATCGTCGAGGGGCGGGCCACCGACGACGGCCTCGCCGGGTGCGGCGAGCTGCCGCACGTCACCGGGCGGGTCAACGCCGCCGCCGACCCCCGGGCCGCGCTGCTCGCGGCGGAGGCGCTGGAGGACGAGCTGGCGCTGCGCGAGCGGCTCTTCGACGGCCTGGACTTCGCCTCCTGGCACGCGGCCCGCATCCTCGACGAGGAGCCCGTCCCGGTGCCCGCGGTCGTCGGCGCCCCGGCCGCCGCGGCGCCCCCGCGCGTCATCCAGCCGCGCAGCGCCGAACCGCCCGCCGGTGCCCCGGCCGGGCCCACCGGGCCGTGCCCGCCCCGGCTGGTCGTCGTCGTCGACGACTACGACGCCCTCCTCTCCCCCACCTCCCCGGCCGGCCGGCCGCTCGCCCGCGCGCTGGCCGCCGTCGCCCGCCGGGGCGGCCCGCTCGGCGTCCACCTCGCGGTGACCACCGGCCGTCCCGAGGAGACCACCGGCACCGAGGTCGACGACGCCGCCCTGCTGCGCATCGCCCTGCGCACCGACGACCCGGCCGACTCCGACCTCCTCATCCACCTCGGCGACGCCGCCGGCCTCGCCGAGACCACCCCCGGCCGCGGCTACCTCCGGCTCCCGGACGGCGGCGTGACCGCCTTCCAGGCCGCCCGCATCAGCGGCCGGATCCCCCGCACCGCCACCCTGCGGCCCACCGTCGTCGCCATCGACCCGCTCACCCTCGGTGCCCCGCCCGCCCGCCGACCCGTCCGCGAACTGGGCAACGGCCCCACCGACCTCGCCCTCCTCGCCAGCGCCCTCCAGCGTGCCGCGGCCCGCTGAGCACCCCTGAGGGCCGCTCGCCAGGAGGCGGGCCGCGTCCCCGACGGGCCCGCCGAGGACGCGCGCCCGGCCCGGAGACGGCTGTGGGGCCCGTTCGCACCGGGCCCCACAGCCTCACCTGTCCTTCATCGATCCTTCACCCGCCCGGCGCGCGCCCGGCCGGCTCAGGCGTTCTGCTGCTTCGGCTCCTCACCGGGCCCGTCGACGACGGCGCGGCCGAGAACGGCGGAGTGGCCGATCACGGTGCCCGGCCCGCCGAACTCGCTGCCCTCGCCGACGACGACCTGCCGCTCGCCGAGGAACTCGTGGGTCTTCGGATCGAAGATCCACTCGGTGCGGGTGGGGCCGTCCACATGGGCGACGGCGACGCCGTGGCGGCCGGTGGCGTCGACCGAGTCGTCCACCGCGGTGACGCCGGGGATCCCGGCGGCGGCACGGTAGAGGGCGGCACTGACGGCCGGCGGGGCGAGCTGCTCGCGCAGCAGGTCGCCGATGGTGACGAAGGCCTCCTGGTCGGGCGTCCGCCCCTGGCCCGCGGTCTCGGCGTAGATCTTCTTCAGCAGCGCCGCCGGGTCGGTCGGCAGCGCGGCCAGGTAGGCGTACGTCGGGCTGTGGAGGCCCGGCGTGCGGATCGGGTCGGTCCACTCGCCGCCGTCGGTGCGCGGCGCCGGGCGGCCGTCCCCGGCGCCGGGCTTGCCCCCCGGCTTGGCTCCGGAGCCCTCCTCCTTGAGCACCCCCCACTGACTGCCGTCGACCGAGAACCAGATCTGCCGGCGGTGTGCCGGGTCGACCTTCGACTCGCCGGTGGCCATGTTGACGCCCGCGAAGGCCACCTGGCTCTCCACGTAGACGAACTGGCCCTTTCCGGGCTTCGGGTCGGGCTTGCCGGCCGCGGTGTCGGCCGCCTGGGTCAGCAGCCGGACGGCGCCGACGGGGGCGGCGTCCAGGGTGGTCCCGGCCCCGCCGGCAGCCTGCCGCCCGTCCTGCGCCTGGGGCGCGGTCCGGTTCTGCGCCTGCTGCTGCGGCGACGGCGCACCGCCACCGCCCCCGCCGCTCAGCACCACCGCGAGCGCCAGTCCGCCCGCCAGGGCGGGCACCGCCACCCAGCCGAGCCTTCCGCGCCGGCTCCGCGCGGGCTTCCGGTCCCGGATCTCACTCATCAGATGTCCCCTCAGCAGCCGGTGGCGGTCGGCGGAGAGCTCGGGCTTCGCCGGCGGCGGCAACAGCCGTGCCAGCTCGGCGCGTTCGTCCTCGTTCATCGGTTCGTCTCCCGTGTCGACCGGGCCGCGTGGACGCGGCCAACCCGTACCTGTCCGGGCTCCGGGCGGAGTTCCCGCCCGGTCCTGAGTTCCTCGTCGGCGAGCGCGCGCAGCCTGGTCCGGGCGCGCGAGAGCCGGGAGCGCACCGTGCCGACCGGCACCCCGAGGGCCTCGGCCGCGCTCGCGTAGTCGAGCCCCGCCCAGACGCAGAGCCCGAACACGTCCCGTTCGGCCTTCCGCAGCCGGCCGAGCGCCCGCTGGGCGGCGGCCAGCTGGGCGCTGTCGTCCAGCCGGCCCACCAGCTCGTCGGCGAAGTCCGGCACCACCTCGCGCTCGGGCAGCCGGTCCATCGCGGCCCGGTGGCGCCGGGCCGCCCGCGCGGTGTTGCGCAGCACGTTGGCCGCGATCCCGAACAGCCAGGGCCGGACCGGACCGCCGTCCTCCCGCAGCGTGCGGCGCAGGCGCCAGGCCTCCAGGAAGGTCAGCTGGACGACGTCCTCCGCGGCCGCCCAGTCCCCGGTGGCCCGCACCGCGTACCGGTAGAGGTCACCCGCCGCCTCGTCGAACAGTTCTCCGAACGCCCACTGGTCGCCCTCCCGTATCCGTCCCCGCTGCGACAGTTCCACACCTCCACCTGTCCGCACCGGACGCCGGGTTCCCGCGGACAGCGCACCACGGCGGGCCGGCCTCCGGGGAGGCGGGCCCGCCGTGGCGGGAGGCGCGGCGCGGGCCGGGTGCCCGGGCGGGGCCGGACGTCCGCAGAGGGGGCGGACGTCCGACGAGGGGTCAGGCGTCCGGCGCGGCGGCCCGGGCGTAGTGGGCGGCGGCGAGGACCGACGCCATCAGTTCGCCGTCGAGGAGGGAGGCGTCGGCGAGCCGGGTGGCCGCGGTGTGGGAGTTGAGCAGGGTCTTGGTGACCCGCAGCGCGGCCTCGGCGCGCCGGGTGACCGGCCGGACCCACTCCTCCACCGCCCGGTCCAGTTCCTCGGCGGGAACCACCCGCTGCAGGACGGAGAGCTCGCGGGCCTCCTGGGCGCCGACCGGGCGGCCGGTGAGGATGATCTCGCGGACCCGGGCCGCACCGACCTCGTTGAGCAGCCGGGGCAGCAGACCGCCCCAGGCGACCGGCAGGCCGAGGGCGAGTTCGGGCAGCCGGAAGACGGCGGACTCGGCGCCGACCCGCAGGTCGCAGGCGAGGGCCAGCGCGAAGCCGGCTCCGGTCGCCCGGCCCTGGACGCGCGCGACGGTGACGGCCGGGTGGTTGGTGAGGGCGTCGCAGACCCGCCGGGCCTTGCTGCCGTAGCTGCGGATGCCGCCTCCGGTCGGGTCCTCGCCGAGGGCGGTGGCGAACTCGTCGCGGTCGCCGCCGAGACAGAAGTCGGGGCCCGCGGCGGACAGCACGACGACGCGGACGTCCGGGTCCGGCTCGGCGAGGGCCTCGATGAGCTCGTCCAGCACGGCCGTGGTGACGGCGTTGCCGGTGGCGGGGCTGTCCAGCTCGATGTAGAGCACCGGGCCCCTGCGCTCGGTGCGGACCGCACGCGGGGCGGGTGCCGCGGCCGGGGCGGGAGGGTGAGCGACGGCGGCCGGAGAGGGAGCGGCGGCGGGCGCGGGGACGGGAGCCGTCACGGCCCCGGACGCCGGGGGGTACGGGAAGTACGAGGGGTGCTTCGCATACTTGGGGTACTGGGCCGACCGGGGAGAAACGTTCATGCCGCAACTCTCAGGGACGTCACCCGGTGGAACACCATCCGGGGTGCGTACTCGGGTGGACTCACCGCCCGCAGGGTCGGGAAGCGCCGCAGCAGCTGGCCCAGCAGGGCCCGCGCCTCCAGCTTGGCCAGGCCCGCGCCGAGGCAGTAGTGGGCGCCGCCGCCGAAGGCGAGGTGCGAGCGCTTGCGGTGGATGTCGAAGACGTGCGGGTCCGGGTTGCGGCGCGGATCGTGGTTGGCCGCGCCGTACATGACGTGCACCATGGTGTCCTTGGGGACGAACACCCCCGCCAGCTCGGTGTCCTCGCCCGCGACCCGGCTGTTGAGACGGATCGGCGGGTCGTAGCGCAGCGCCTCCTCGATCGCCCCGTCGATGTCCTCCGGCCGCTCCCGCAGCCCCGCCCAGGCGCCGGGGGAACGCAGCAGCGACCAGACCATCGAGGAGAGCAGGGTCGCCGTGGTCTCCAGGGAGGCGATGGTGGCGAACATGGTCAGCTCGTAGACGACCCGGTCGGTGGCCTCCCGGTCGGAGTCCAGCGCGTCCCAGGTGCGGATCCAGCCGGAGACCACGTCGTCGCCGGGGTTCTCCCGGCGCTCGCGGACGAGGTCGGTGAAGTACCGGCGCAGATGGAGGGTCGCCGCCTCGGAGACCGCCAGCTGGCTCCTGGTGGGCAGGAGTTCCTGGGCGTGCACCTGGTCGTGGGTGATGTCCAGGATGTGCGGATGGTCCTCGGGCGCGATGTCCAGCCAGCGGCCGACGGTGCTGATCGGCAGCTGCTCGCTGACCAGCTCCGACAGGTCGGCCTCGCCGTCGGTACGTATCCGCTCGGCCAGGCGGTCCAGCAGCCGGGCGACGTCGGCCTCGACGTGCGGCGTCATGTCCTGGAGGGTGCGCCGGTCGAAGAGGTTGCCGAGGCTGTGCCGCTGCCGGGTGTGCTCGGGGGCGTTGAGCCGGGAGAGGGTGCGGCTCATCTCCTGGGTGGCGACGGCGTGCCAGCGCTCGGTCCCGGTCTGCCGCTCCTGCCAGGCGAAGTCGGGAACGAGCCAGTTGCGGCCGCGCAGCACCTCGTTGCACGCGTCGAAGCCGGTGACGAGGTAACCGCCCCAGGGGGCCGGGACGAGGTCGCCCATCGCCCGCAGCTCGTCGTAGACGGCCAGCGGGTCGGCCAGGCCCTCCGCCGACCGGAGCCGGCGCAGCAGCGGCACCGCGGCCCGGCGGCCCACCGTCCCGGCGGCACCCGTGCCGGCACCGGCGCCGGCGGCCCCTCCCGTCCGGTCCGTCCCGTGGGTCGCACCCGTGCCGCCGGCCCCGGGAGGGGCGGTCGCGGTGGCCGCGACGGCCGCGGCGGCACAGGGCACGGGTCTCCCGGGGCGGGTTTCCATCATGGCGGTCACACGTGGCTCCTCGGGCTGGGCGGCGGGCAGTACGGCGGCGACCTACCCGGCCCCGGCGCACTCAAGCACCGATCGGTGTTGCCTCCGTCACATGCCACACGATTGCCCGACTCCGTTCATCTCCCTGTTGTTGACCGGGACATGAACGGAGTGCGACGCCGCCCCGACCCCCGCCGGGAGCCGGACCGGAGCCCGGGATCAGAGCCGGAAGACGTCCAGGAAGGAGCTCCACCAGCCCTTCTGCTTGCCGGCCGGACGGCCCGGCGCGGGCGCGGCGGCCGACGGCTGGGGCGGCGTCCCCGGCGCGGCGGCCGGCGCCTGCTGCATCCCCGGCACGGGCGCCGGCACGACACCCGGACCACCCGGACCGCCCGGTGCGCCGCCGGTGCCCGACGTCCGGGCGAACGCCGGGCTGAACCGCACCGGCAGCGAGACCAGCCCGCGCTGGAACGGACCCGGGCGCCACTCCACGCTCCCCGCGGGAACGCTGAGCGCCACGTCCGGCAGCGCGTTGAACAGGTACTCGATCGCGGTCAGCGCGATCAGCTGCGCCGGGGACTTCGCCGGGCACGCGTGCGGACCCGCGCCCCAGGCCAGGTGGGCGCCCTTGCTGAGGGTCAGCCGGGCGTCGGTCAGCGCCGGGTCGCTGTTGGCGGCGGCGAAGCTGATCACCACCGGGCTGCCCGCGTCCATCGGCACCCCGTCCACCTCGACGTCCTGCATCGGGTAGTGGGTGGCGTAGTTGGCGATCGGCGGGTTGTTCCACAGCACGTCGTCGAGGGCGTCCTCGATCCGCAGGGTGCCGCCCTCGCCGGAGAGCAGGACCAGCAGCGCGTTGCCGATCAGGTTGCGCTCGGGCTCGACGCCCGCGCCCATCAGCATGACCAGCTGGTCCTTGAGCTCCTCGTCGCGCAGCCCGGCCGGATGCTGGACCAGCCACGAGGTGATGTCGTCACCCGGCCGGCGGCGCTTCAGCGCGACCAGCTCCATCAGACAGGCGTTCAGCTCCTCGTTGGCCTCGACCACGTCCAGGCCGTCGAAGAGCGCCGACATGCTGCGGGTCAGGCGGTCGCCGATGTCGGCCGGGCAGCCGAAGAGCTGGTTGAACAGCAGCAGCGGCAGCAGCTTGGCGTAGTCGTTGATCAGGTCGGCCCGGCCGAGCCCGCTGAACTGGTCGATCAGGTAGCCGGCTATCCGCTCGACGTGCCGGTTGAGCCGGTTGTCGTTGAGCCGCTCCAGGCTCTCGGTCACGGCCTTGCGCAGCCGCAGGTGCTCGGCGCCGTCCGTGAAGAGGCAGTTCGGCCGGTAGAACATCATCGGCAGGACCGGGCTGTCCAGCGGCACCCGCCCCTCGTTCAGCGCCGCCCAGCGCCGGGAGTCCCGGGCGAACAGCGCCGGGTTCTGCAGCACGCGCAGGGCGGCCTCGTGCGAGGTGACCAGCGTGGCGTCCACGCCCGGGGACAGCTCCACCGGGGCGGCGTGGCCGTAGGTGCGCAGCTTGTCGTAGACCGCGCCGGGGTCGGACGAGAACGTCTCCCCGTACAACGGCGTGCCGTGCATCGGGCAGCCCGGCGGGGGCGACTGCGGGGCGGATCGCTGCGGAGATTCCATGGGTCGTTCCTTGGGGGTGGCCCCCGGGCGGGTGCGGCCCCGGGGGTGTGACGGGGGAAGGGGAGGGAGGGCTGGAGGCCCGTCCGAGCGGGTCCGGGGACGCGTTCGGGCGGGCCGGTGGACGCACCGGAGGGTCAGGAGGCGCGCCGGCGGGTCAGGAGGCGCGTTCGAGCAGGTGCCGGACCAGCGTCAGCAGGGCGTCCGCGGACGAGCGCTGGTCCCGCGCGTCGCAGAACACCACCGGCGTGTGCGGCAGCAGGTCGAGCGCCTCGCGCAGTTCGTCCTCGGTGTAGTCGCTCTTCCGGTCGAAGCTGTTGACCGCGACCGCGTACTCCAGGCCGTACTGCTCGATCAGGTCGATCACGGGGAAGGTGTCCGCGAGCCGGGTCGGGTCGGCCAGCAGCAGCGCGCCCAGCGCGCCCCTCGCCATGTCCTCCCAGAGCTGCATGAAGCGCTGCTGGCCCGGCGTGCCGAACAGGTACAGCACCAGGTCGTCGCCGAGGGTCAGCCGGCCGAAGTCCAGGGCGACGGTCGTGGTCTTCTTGTCCGGCACCCCCCGCAGGTCGTCCACGCCGGTGGACGCCTGCGTCATCTTCTCCTCGGTGCTCAGCGGAGCGATCTCCGAGAGCGCCCCGATGAGCGTGGTCTTGCCGACCGCGAAGTGCCCCACGACGAGGATCTTGACGGCGGTCGTCACCGCACCCGGGACGTAGATGTCCTCAGGCGAACCGGCGTTGAAGTCCATGCAGTACCTTCTCCAGTAGTCTCGGGTCCGGGGCCTGGGCCGGTGGCGGGGCCGCCCGGCGCAGCAGCCGTCCCTCACGGATCAGGTCCGTCAGCAGCAGCCGCACCACTCCCACCGGAAGCTCCAGCCGGGCCGAGACCTCGGCCACCGAGAGGAAGCCTCCGGAGCACAGCTCCCAGATCGCCACCGTCTCCGGGCTGGGGCGGGCCGGGAGCTCCTGGTCGGGGCCGATGGTGACCAGGGTGATCAGGGAGAGGTCGTCCGCGTCCGGTAACTCCCTTCCACCGGTGATGACGTAGGACCGGATGAAGCCGCCGGTGACCCGCTGCTCCTCGCCAGAAGCCGTCATGAGCCGCTGAGTGTGCTCTGGCGCGGCGCCGCCGTCATCGCCCGGCCGAGTGCGCCCACCTGCTGCTGCATCCGGAAGGACATCGCCTCCATGTCGACGTCGGGGGCGGTGGAGGCCGCGAGGTAGGCACCGCTGCCGGCCGCGATCAGGAAGATCCAGCCGTGGTCGTACTCCAGGAGGGTCTGGCGCCAGCTCCCGGCACCACCGCCCACGAACGGGGCGACCGCCCGGCTCAGCGACTGCATCGAGCTCATCGCGGCGGCGTTGGTCTCCGCCTCGTCGCGGCCGATGTCGCTGGACCGTTCGAGCAGGAGGCCGTCGGCGGAGACGAGGATGGCGTGCCGGGCACCGGGCACCTGGAGCACGTCGTTGAGCACCCAGGACAGATCAGGGCTCACTGGATCTCGGTTCCTTCCGTGGTCATGGTGTTGCGTCCGGACAGCGTGCCGCGCTGGAACGCGCCGAGGCGGGACGGTGTGCTCCCGCCGGTGCCGCGCACCGGCTGTTCGGCGCCGCCGGGGTCCTGCGGGTGCGGGACCATCGTGACGGTGCGCTGGCGGCGGCGCCGGGGCAGCCGGCCGTCCGCGGTGGTCTCCGCCTCGGCCGCCTCCGGCCGGCCCGGCACCGGGGCCAGCAGGGCCGGGGCGGGCTCGGACAGCGACACCAGCCGCTGCGCGGGGGGCTGTGCCAGGGCCGGCGCGGGCTGGTCCCCGGGAACGCCGGGGTACTCGGCCTGGGGGTCGGCGAACTCGGTGGCCACCGGCACCTGGGGCGCGACCTCGCTGCTGAGCAGCTCGGTCGGCAGGAGCACCACCGCCCGGACGCCGCCGTACGGGGAGACCGAGTCGACGGAGACCCGGAAGCCGTAGCGGGTGGCGAGCATGCCGGAGACGGCGAAGCCGAACTTCGGGGGGTTGCCCAGGCTGGTGAGGCCGATCGGCTCACCGGGGTTCAGGAGGGCGGCCGCGCGGTCCTTCTCCTCCTGGCCCATGCCGAGGCCGGCGTCGTCGATGATCAGACAGACGCCGGTCGGGACGGCCTGGACGCTGATCTCCACCGGGGTGTCCGGGGCGGAGTAGTTGGTGGCGTTGGCCAGCAGCTCGGCCAGCACGACGGCGACCGGTTCGACCACCTGGCTGGCGAGCGAGACGCTGACCCGGGAGTGGATCCGCACCCGGTCGAAGTGCTTGATCCGGCCCTGGGCGCTGCGGGCCACGTCGTAGACGGAGGCGACGCTCTCCCGGCGGCCGAGCCAGCCGCCGCAGAGCACCGCGATGCCCTGGGCGCGGCGGCCGAACTGGCTGTTGGCGTGGTCGACCAGCATCAGGTCGGCCAGGATCTGCGGACTGTCGCCGTACTTCCGCTGCACCTTGTCGATGACGATCTGCTGCTCGTCGGCCAGACCCTGGAGGGTCCGCATCGCCGCCTTGAGGACCGCCTTGGTGTCCTCCTCGGCGTCCCGGCGGACCACCGCGAGCTCGGCCGCGTGCTGCTCCTGCAGCCGTGCGTTGTGGGCGCCGAGGTCGTCGCGCTGACGCTGCGCCGCGGCGCCCGCCTCCTCCAGGGAAACGTTTCGCTTGCGCAGGGCGAGGTTCGTCCTGCGGGCCTGGAGAGCAGCGCCGACGGCTGCGAGCATCACCACGATAAAGACCCAGAAAAAGGGTTCCTGCACAAATGACGTCATGAAACTCTCTTCAGGTGGCATCGCGCCAGGAACAGGTCCGGACCGTCCTGCGCGCTTGGGACTGGCAGCCTGCACCCTTCCGAAAGACACCTGTCGTTCCAGCACGTCGGTGGAGCTCTTCCGGCACGGACCTGCGGCAACGCCTATCGCGGCGTTAGCCTACTGCAACTCCCGGCCGGTCAGAACCGCCGCCAAACAGGGCAGTTGAGGCGAAACGTCGCCACTTGTCGACGCCCGGAGACGGAATTACCGGACTTTTTGACGCAGCGTTAACCCATCCCTCACACGGACGCCACGAAACCGCCCGCACTCGTGGTGATCATGCTGTCACTCTCGGCCCACGACAGGTGCCGCCGCCGTGCCCGCCCGTACACCGGCCGCTGCCCCCTCGGTCCCCCGGGAGCCCGCCCCCGCGGCCCCGCGGCGTCCGCGTCCGGACGCACGACGGCGGGGCCGCGTCCAGGGG